>JASJDX010000175.1 GCA_030064975.1 Pleurocapsa sp. MO_192.B19 | reverse complement strand
TTTTTTGTGACCAAATGAACAGGGAAAGCATCCACTAGTTCATTAGAGAAAAAACACCCCTCAATACTATTATCGGCAAGATCAGACCAAGTTTTCCAAGTTAAGTCAACACCTCGATTGGGTATGGCGAGGGAACCTCGCCACCCCTCTCGGTCAAAACAACTCAAAGATGTGAGTAGTTCCTGCTGTGCCTTAATTAAGGCAGTTGATTGCTCGATAATAATATATTTTAATGCTTTGATAAATACATCATCACTATGTTTTTGAATGTAACTTAAAATATCTTGGCCTAATTCACCATTACCTCCACCCATTTCAACTAAATAAAAAGGATGGGGACAGCCTAAATTTTGCCACATTTCTGTCAACTGAACTGCGAGCAATTCCCCAAAATCTTGACCCAAAGAAGACGAAGTAAAAAAATCTCCCTTGGCCCCAATGCTGACTACTCCAGAATTATAGTAACCATAATGCTGATTATATAAAACCTGAGCCATATATTCAGCGAAAGTAATTCGCTTCTCTGATGAATTGTCAATCTGGTTCAGAAGAATCTTCTTTAGCATTTGAGAATGAGGAAATTCTGGCAAACTCATAGTAAAAATGGTATCAGGTTAAAAATTTAAAACTGTATCTAAAATTAGTAATCTACAACTAAGAGGACTGTTTTCAATGTGTCACAATCGTACTAGGTTTTGGCTTTGATTGATGTAAGCTGTTGAAGAATTTGATTACTCTAGACAAAAATATGCTCTGAGTTTATTTATACTTAGATTCTCAATAACAAGATATGGTGTAAATTGATTTAAACAATCAAAAGTGAATGAGTGGTTTAAAAAATACGATTAAAGCAGCAACCTTAGTTGATATCCTCCGTAATCGAGCAATGGAGCAGCCTAATCAGACTGTATACAATTTTTTGGTAGACGGAGAAACAGAAGAGGTAAGTTTAACTTATGGACAATTAGAACGAAAAGCTAAAGCGATCGCAGCTTATCTCCAGTCCGTAAGCTCTCCTCAAGATCGAGTTCTGCTGCTATATCCTTCTGGATTAGACTACATTACTGCTTTCTTTGGTTGTCTTTATGCTGGAGTGATTGCTATTCCTGCTTATCCTCCACGACCTAATCGTTCTTTAAACCGCATTCAAAATATTCTCCACAACGCTCAGACCGATCTGGCTTTAACCAATAGTGAAACCTTACAAAGCTTAGAGCGTCAATTGGAGCGTACCCCAGAGTTACAGAGTTTACGCTGGATTACTACGGATATCTTAGAGCATAGTAACCTAGAAAAAGATTGGCGCGAGCCTAGTATCTCACAAGACAGTATTGCTTTTTTACAATATACTTCTGGCTCGACAGCAGAACCAAAAGGAGTCAAAATTGCTTATCAGAATTTACTACACAACCTTGAGGCAATTCATCGTTGCTTTAGACATTCTTCTCAGAGTAAGGGCGTAATCTGGCTACCACCGTATCACGATATGGGCTTAATCGGTGGTATTCTTCAACCTCTCTATGGTAGCTTTCCTGTGACTTTAATGTCGCCGTTGATGTTTTTACAAAATCCTCTGCGATGGCTCAAGACAATTTCTGGCTATCGAGCTACTACTAGTGGGGGCCCTAATTTCGCTTACGATCTCTGTATCCGTAAATTTAAACCAGAACAGTTAACGGGATTAGATCTCAGTAGTTGGCAGGTAGCTTTTAATGGTGCAGAACCAATCAACCACGAAACATTAAAAAAATTTGCCCAGACTTATGCTCCCTACGGATTTGATTATTCAGCTTTTTATCCCTGTTATGGCATGGCTGAAGCCACTTTAATTATTTCTGGTGGCTCAAAAAATGCGGCGGTGGTGACTAAAACTGTTCAGGGTAAGGCTCTAGAACAAAATAAAATTGCGCTCGCCGATGTCAGTGAGCCTCATTCTCGTACTTTGGTTAGCTGTGGAAGGAGCTTAATCGATCAAAAAATTGCGATCGCTAATCCTGAAACCTTGGTTAGCTGTAAACCAGGAGAAGTAGGGGAAATTTGGGTCTCTGGTTCTAGTATTGCTCAAGGCTATTGGAAACAACCAGAAATAACCGCAGCAACTTTCAATGCTTACCTCAAAGATACTAGAGAAGGACCTTTTTTACGGACAGGAGACCTGGGTTTTCTTGACCAAGGAGAGCTATTCTTTACTGGTCGTCTCAAAGATATGATTGTTATCAAAGGACGCAATCACTATCCTCAGGATATAGAAAAAACTGTAGAAGAAACTAACTCTTGGATTAGACCAAGCTGCGTAGCTAGTTTTTCCGTTAGCATCCAAGGAGAAGAAAAAATGATTGTACTAGCAGAGGTTGAGCGTCGTTACTGGAGTAGTAAACGTTCTGGTGGTAAATCTAATGGCAATTCAACTCCAGAGAAAATTATTAAGGTTAAAGATCTTACTCAATTAATTCGGCGGGAGATTTCTAGAAACCATGACTTACAAGTTCATACTACCTTGTTATTAAAGCCTGGTAGTCTTCCTAAAACCTCTAGTGGTAAAATTCAACGTCATGCCTGTCGAACTGAATTCCTGGCTAATACTTTAGAAGGATTACCTGTTTAATTAGGATAGCTGAATTCCTGAGATGAGTGAATATCAATATTACAAAGAAATTGTAGATTATTACCCAATTCTCTTAGACTAGATAATATCATTACTGCTTTATATTTCTTAATATGGCTAGAGATTTACGGGGATTTATCAAACTTTTAGAAGCTAAAGGACAACTCAAACGTATTTCGGCATTAGTCGATCCAGATTTAGAGATTGCTGAAATTTCTAATCGGATGTTACAGGCGGGAGGGCCTGGATTACTCTTTGAAAACGTTAAAGGATCGCCGTTTCCCGTAGCGGTTAACCTCATGGGTACGGTAGAACGTATCTGCTGGTCAATGAATATGGAAACCCCAGAAGAATTGGAAACCTTGGGGTCAAAGCTAGCCATGTTGCAGCAACCTAAACCACCGAAAAAGATTTCCCAGGCGGTAGATTTTGGCAAAGTTCTGTTTGATGTGGTTAAAGCCAAACCAGGACGAGATTTCTTTCCTCCCTGTCATCAGGTAGTCATAGAAGGAGAAGATGTAGATCTCAATCAAGTCCCCATGATTCGTCCTTATTCTGGGGATGCGGGCAAAATTATTACTTTAGGCTTAGTGATTACTAAAGACGTAGAGACAGGTACACCCAACGTCGGGGTTTATCGACTACAGCTACAGTCTAAAAATACTATGACCGTTCACTGGTTATCAGTTCGGGGTGGTGCAAGACACCTGCGTAAAGCTGCCGAAGCGGGAAAAAAATTAGAAATTGCGATCGCTTTAGGAGTCGATCCCATGATTATCATGGCAGCAGCCACACCCATTCCCGTAGACTTATCAGAGTGGCTATTTGCGGGGTTGTATGGCGGTAGCGGTGTTAAGCTAGCCAAGTGCAAAACCGTTGATTTAGAAGTTCCTGCCGATTCTGAATTCGTGTTAGAAGGTACAATCACCCCTGGAGAAGTATTACCCGATGGTCCTTTTGGCGATCACATGGGATACTATGGCGGTGTTGAAGATTCTCCCCTCGTGCGTTTCCACTGCATTACTCATCGCAAAGAGCCAATTTATTTAACTACCTTTAGTGGTCGTCCTCCCAAAGAAGAAGCCATGATGGCGATCGCACTGAATCGGATTTATACCCCCATTTTAAGGCAGCAAGTCTCGGAAATCGTTGATTTCTTCCTCCCAATGGAAGCATTGAGCTACAAAGCGGCGATTATCTCCATTGATAAAGCTTATCCTGGTCAAGCTCGCAGGGCAGCCTTAGCTTTTTGGAGTGCCTTACCTCAATTTACCTACACTAAATTCGTAATTGTGGTGGACAAAGACATTAATATCCGCGATCCTCGTCAGGTAGTGTGGGCAATCAGTTCTAAAGTAGATCCTTCCCGCGATGTCTTTATTTTGCCAGATACTCCTTTCGATACTCTAGATTTTGCTAGTGAGAAAATTGGCTTGGGTGGACGTATGGGTATAGATGCTACCACCAAAATTCCCCCCGAAACCAACCATGAATGGGGTGAACCTTTAGAATCTGATGTTGATGTGGCAGCAATGGTGACAAGACGCTGGACAGAATATGGCTTAGGGGATATTGATTTAACCGAAGTAGATGCTAATTTATTTGGCTATGACATGAAATAATCGGTGTTGGTTAGTTGCCAGTTGTTATCAGTCAGTTATAAAGTTTTTAAAACCTCAGAACTTTGAATTAGCCAGTTTTCCCCCTGGCGCACTAACTGATACCGCACCAATAAATTATCGCTGTAAGATTGGGCATTATCCAATTGTCCTGATTGATAATGTTTAGCAATCTCTTGCACTTCTGCTTCTACAGTTGCTTGATTAGGATTACTTTGGTTAATAGTTGCCGATCGCATTTCAACTTTGTGTTCGTATTCACGGTATGAATTACCCTGTTGATAAGCTACAGCGCGATCGCGCCAAGTACCAAGTAATGGCTCTGCCAAAATAGTGTTTAGCCGATCAATTTGATACTCTTTGCCAAAGGCGGCTGACTTACTATTCAACCATTTTTGAATTACCTGTTGAGATTTTTCAGTAAAGGTTGGTTTAGGAGCAGTAGCAACGGGTTTGGGTTTAACTGACACTGGAGATAACTCCACTGTAGGTTGACCAATGGCGATCGCTAGTTGTGCCTGATTACTAGCGGTTCTCGAAGGAGGATTTAGAAATAGTTTCGTGGCGATGAATCCTGTTGTTCCCACACCTAAAACCAGACTAAAAATAAACAACCAACCTTTTACAAGAGTAGTCTTAGACGGTTTTTTATACCGATGACGAGCATTTTGCCGTTTTTTTCTGACTTGACCTTGATATTTTTGACTCACCGATGGAGGAACAGCCCTCCTCTTTGCTCTTGGCTCTAGGGGCAAAGAAAGGGATTTAGACTTTGCTCTTGGAGAATTCTGCCTATAATTATTCCGGCTTTGGGGAACTGTTTGACGATATGGGGATTGAATCGCTGCTGAGGGGAGTGCATCACGATAATTATATTCCTGGTCTAAAGTTGCACTTTGATGCAGACTTTTCCCTATACCTGCACCAACTAACTCTCTTTGAGCCAAAGCAACTTGGTTAGATGACCTTGCTTTAGCTGATAATGCTTTTTCTGGAGAAAAGATGTTGCGCCAACGAGAGAATATTCCCTCGCCATTAGTTGCAGACTGATTATTGTTTTTACCAGCAAATTTTTGCTTAGGAGAAGCAACGGTATGCTTTTGAGCGATAGTAGATACTGTTGCCGAAACTAGTTCTTCCAGATAAATTTGAACCTCACGATCGGCAAAATATTCCTTGAGAGTAATTTGAATTGTGCTTAAGTCAGAAAATTGGGCAACGACATCTTCTTTTAGCCATTTTTCACTGTAAAAACATATCCCAGGTAGTAAATCGTCACTATGTATAGAATGTTGCTCAACTAACTGTAATTTAGTTTTATCTTGACTTTTTTGCAGTTTTTTAATTGCTTTTTCTGTATGTCCCAAAAGCAACGCGCATACTGATTGTTCCCAAGCAACATCTTGTCGTTCGCTCAAAGAATCTAGCATTCGTTGGGCACGCAGCACTAGTTCTGGTTGTTTGAGACTAAATCCCCGCCCCAAAAGAGCGTAAACAGCCAGATAATTAGCGATCGCGGAATTACTTTTCGCTTCTGCTTCAAATAGCTGCTGTTGTTCTGCCGAAGTTAAATACGTTCTAAGTTGCTGAATAAAACACAAAAATTGATCGAAACTTAAACCCGATCGATCTTCTCCCTTACCTTCAATTCCCTGACGTTGTTGAAGCATTTCCCGCAGTAATTTAAACCCTCTTGCTCTTTCAGGAGAATTAGCCTGATTTTGGGAAATTAATTCTAAAACTCTGTAAGGACGTAGTTTGTATAGATCTAGCTTTAGTTCTTCTTGTACCTGAGAAAATAAATTTTCTTTAGTTAATAACTCTAGCCCTAGTTGATCAGAAAGAGCCGCATTTTCATATTCTCGTTGATGCCACTGCTCCCGTCCCAACTCCAGATAAGCCAATGCCAAAGAGAGAATAATATTTTCTCGATTAGCAATTTTGATTGCTTTGTCCTGCTTTTGCTGAAGCTTACGAAACTCTTGGCTATGAAAATAATCAATCCCTAGTCTCAGAACAAGTTCGTGTTCTCCTAATTCATGAAGCAATAGTAGTGCCCCAACCAATTGCGAGCCAGAAATTTCAATAGTGGGATTGCCTGGAGGCTCTATCGGTAAAAGATTAACCTTGTCGGAAGTTGTTTGTCCGGCTGTTTCTGGTATCTCTAGCATCTCTACAGGCTGCATATTAACTAGAAATTGAGCATCATAAGCAGCTCTTTGTTCTGAGTCTGAGAGAATTTGATAAGCGTGTTGGATCAGCTCCTGGCGAGCAAGAATTGCTTGATCGTTATATTCTCGGCGAGGTTGTTGCAACAGGCGATCATGATAAGCCTGTTCCAATTGTTCGGGAGTAGCTTTAATGGGTACACTCAGAATTCGGTAGTAGTCGAGGGGGATACGCACGATAATTAAGTTCCTCTGGACGGCTTTAACATCCTGGTAAGTGAAAAAAACAATCTAAATAATTTTATGTCAGAGCGGGAAAATATTTTATGTTGAATAGTTGAATAGAATAATTGAGCAGATTTTCGAAATCCGGCACTTCACTTTTTGCCTGAATTGTAACGTAGTTTTTGCAAACTAGAGAAAATATTGAGAATTAATTAGAGAATATACAAATAACTGTAAATTTTGTTAAAAAACTATGAATGTATCACAGCCGAAGATTATTGTTATTGACGACGATCCCACTGGTTCACAAACGGTACACAGTTGTTTACTACTAATGTGTTGGGATGTAGAAACTCTAAAACGAAGTTTACAAGATGATGTATCGATTCTGTTTATCTTAAGTAATACTAGGGCAATGAGTCCCCAACAAGCGGCAGCTACCACTCAAGAAATCTGCCAAAATCTCCAAATGGCGATCGCCGCAGCCGAAATCAAAGAATTTTTAGTCGTTAGTCGTTCCGATTCTACGTTGCGCGGACACTATCCCATTGAAACAGATGTAATTGCTCAAGAGTTAGGTGGTTTTGATGCACATTTCCTAACTCCTGCTTTTTTTGAAGGGGGCAGAATTACTACTAACAGCACTCATTATTTATTAATTGACGGAGTTAAAATTCCTGTTGCCGAAACCGAATTCGCTCAAGACTCGGTTTTTGGCTACAGTCATAGTTATTTACCCGACTACGTTGCGGAAAAAACCCAGGGAAAAATTCCCGCTAAGGACGTAATTAAATTTACTCTAACAGATATTCGTAGTGGTCAAATTCGCCAACGCCTGTTAAAACTTACAGGTAATCAATGTGTTGTTGTCGATGGAGAAACTCAAAGCGATTTTGATTTATTAGCTCAAGAAATTTTGCAAACTACTGCAACGGGGAAACGCTTTTTATTTCGCTCTGCTGCCAGTTTACTTACATCTCTGGCACAGTTAGGAGAACAGCCTATACCGCCAGAAAAAATGGCAGACTATAAGCCTAATGACAAACCTGGTGTTATCTTAGTAGGCTCTCATGTCCAAAAAACTACTCAACAGTTAAATCAACTGCTGACTAAAGATGGAGTTGCGGGCATCGAAGTTGATGTAGTGCGCTTGCGTGCTCAACCCCAGTCGCGAACTTCTATTCTTCAAGAAACTCTAGATTCTGTGCAACGAGTCTTTACTCAGGGACAAACTCCTGTAGTTTATACCAGTCGAGAAGAGTTGAGTTTTAGCGACATTCAAAAACGCTTGGAGTTTGGCACGGTAGTCTCTGCTCTTTTGATGGATGTGGTGAAAGGTCTACCCACGGATATTGGTTTTTTAATTAGTAAAGGAGGTATTACTTCTAACGATGTACTTAGTGTTGGATTAAACTTAACAGCAGCTAGACTAGTTGGACAAATTTTACCAGGCTGTTCAGTGATTCGTACTGAGCCAACTCATTCACAGTTTCCTAATTTACCTGTAGTTTTATTCCCTGGTAACGTAGGAAATCAAGATAGTTTAGTTGCCGCTTGGTATCGTTTAAGAAACTCCTAATTTTTGATCGATAGAAATTTACGTTAGTATGTGAAGCGAGAAAACAGACTTCTTCAAAAAAGTATATATTTAAGGATGATCAGGATGGTTGCATGAATTTTGAGCCTACTATCTCCCTCGATAAAATTGACGATGTACCTGATTCGTCGCCCTTAGTTAATCGCTACTCGCAAATCTGCCTCAAACATGATGGCGACCAACTTTTGCTGGTACTACCTACCCAAGCAGAAATTAATTCTGATCTACCTTGGTCAGAAACTTGGCAAGAACTAAAACATTTGTTACAAACCAAAGAGCAGTCTTGGCAGGTAGGAACGAAAGTGTGTTTAATTGCTAAGGATCGACTGCTTGATGCTAGACAATTACAAACCATTGCTGAAACTCTAAATGAGGTAAAACTCTCTTTAGAAACAATTAGCACCAATCGGCGACAAACGGCAGTGGCAGCTGCTACTAGCGGATATTCTGTACAACAGACATCTCTTAGTGAACCTTTGAACCCTGAATCGTCGGAGATTGACAGTCCATCTCTTGTGTTGGCAGAGCCACTGTACATACAAAGTACAGTGCGCTCGGGAGTAGAAATACGCCATCCAGGGACAGTCGTAATCTGTGGTGATTTAAATCCAGGAGGAAAAGCGATCGCCGCAGGTGATATCTTTGTCTGGGGACGCTTACGGGGTATAGCTCATGCAGGAGCACAGGGAAACCGTCAATGTCGGATTGCGGCATTACAAATGGAATTTACCCAATTGCGTATTGCCGATGCAGTAGCAAGACCACCTAAATTAAGACCAAGGCGTTTATCGCCAGAGTTAGCCTTTGTGACTATCGAAGGAATTCGTTTGGTTAAAACCCTAGATTTTGCCAAAACTTATATTTTTTCGTCGTCAAAAGAGGCATGGGTCGATAAAAATGAAGCAAAATAACTACAGTTACTAAAGTGTAAGCAAACAATATGAGTCGTATAATTGTTGTTACTTCTGGCAAAGGAGGAGTGGGGAAAACCACTACCACATCGAACTTGGGAGCGGCACTAGCCAAGCAAAACCGCTCTGTAGCTCTCATTGATGCTGACTTTGGACTAAGAAACTTAGACTTGTTGTTGGGACTAGAAGAACGAGTGGTATATACCGCTATAGACGTGCTGGCTGGAGAATGTCGCCTGGCTCAAGCTCTGGTAAAAGACAAACGTCTTAAAGGTTTAGTTCTACTCCCTGCGGCACAAAACCGTAACAAGGAGTCGGTTCAGCCAGAACAGATGAAAAAATTAGCCAATGCTTTAGCAAAAGGCTACGATTACATCATAATTGATTGCCCCGCAGGGATTGAATTAGGTTTTCGTAATGCTATTTCAGCAGCAGAAGAGGCTTTGATTGTGACAACTCCCGAAGTTGCCGCAGTGCGAGATGCCGATCGCGTGATCGGACTCTTGGAAGCCGAAGGGGTCAACAAAATTGGTTTAATTGTCAATCGAGTTAAACCATTAATGGTTGAAGAAAACAAGATGATGAGCGTTGAGGACGTCCTAGAACTACTAGGCGTTCCTTTGATTGGGGTTGTTCCTGATGATGAAAAAGTGATTGTAGCTACCAATAGAGGAGAGCCTCTAGTATTGGGGGAATATGATTCTGTTCCAGCCCTAGCCTATTCCAATATTGCCCGGCGTTTGGAAGGAGAAAAAGTTCCTTTTCTAGATTTAATGGCAAATCAAGGCAATATTTTGTCTCGTTTACGTCGAATGTTTGGTGGCTAATTGGCACAATGAACTTTGGTTTAGACAACATTATCTTAATTTAAATTCTCTTTGTAGACAACACCATGAATTGTGTTTGTTTTTTTCAATGCATACAATCTTCAACACGATTAACAGGTTTCTGGAAATGATTTTTCCCTGGAATAAAGACAATAATAGCCGAGATCACGCCAAAAGCCGTCTAAAACTGATTATTGCTCACGATCGCGCTAGCATTAATCCAGATATATTGGCGGCAATGCGTGAGGAAATTTTGAATGTAGTTGCTCGTTATGTCGAAGTCGATCGCGAGGAAATGCAATTTTCTCTTTCTAACGATCAACGTATGACTTCTCTAACGGCTAATCTACCAATTCGCCAAATTAAACGATTAGGTGAGCTTAAACAACACTTGAAAGAAAATACTTTGATTGATTTGCAATCGTTAGAAGTAGTTGAAATAGAGCAGGGCGTTGATGGAGCTAATCCTCAATCGCTTTAAATAATAGCACAGCGGTGGGAGCAAACCGCATCGGAGCGATCGCGCTTTGGGGGCCTTCTCGAAGAGTAGGATTGTCCCTTAATGATTCTTGATTAATTTCTGTCTAATAATCAAGCAATTAACCGAGTTTTGACCAGATAAAACAGCCATTTGCTTTATTTAAACTAACTATAGTTATGTACTGCTAAGAATAACTACTATCATCCGTAACACAATTCTTATGATCTTGATTGGCAGAAATTGGCTCTTGAGAAGACTCTAAAAAACATGGTTGATTATTAATAGTTATTAGTTATAGGTAACATATTTGTAGTAATACTTTATCTAATATTGCTCTCAGAAGTATAGAAGTATATAGTTCTATTGTGTCATCGGTACACGTACCGATGACCACCTTGTGTAGTAAATTATTTTTCCCTACTAGTAATACCAGTCTTAGGCATTACCCAATCAGTATTGCTCTAATTATCAATTACAGCAATACATTCAATCTC
>JASJDX010000174.1 GCA_030064975.1 Pleurocapsa sp. MO_192.B19 | reverse complement strand
AACATAGGTTTATACTAGCATGTTTAGCACAAAAAGAGCAGCGACCCCGCATCTTTTTAAGATGATCGTGAACGCGCTGCGATGTCGCTTCGCGGTTTTGTTTATTGGTCAAAATTCATCTCGCCACTAAGAGGATGTCTGAAAAGTATTAGATTATGCTAGTCTCCTTAACATAAGACGAATCATAGCAACTCGAATCATAGTTTCAGAAGTGGCGGGCAAAACCTCGTAATCCTTATTTAAACGACGACACCAATTGAACCATCCAAAAGTTCTTTCGACGACCCAACGCCGGGGTAAAATCTTAAATCCCTTCTGCTGGTCTGAACGTAGAACAGTTTCTAGAATCCATCGGTACTTATCCATAACCCATTTCATAAATTCTTCTCCTCTGTATCCCCCATCAACCCAAATTTTTACTAACCGCCAGAATTTACTACGTTCTTGTTTAACTTGGGCAAAGACTAACTTAGCACCTGCTCTTTCGGGTAAATTAGCTGCGCAGGAAGCGAAGCTTCCAAGTCGCGTCAGCGACGCTCTGGGCGATTCCGCCCTGCACTACTACCACAATTAAAAGTCCCAGAGTATCAACCAGGACATGACGTTTACGTCCTTTGATTTGTTTGCCAGCATCATATCCAACATCACGATGAATCATAGTTGCTGTCTTGACAGATTGGCTATCCAAAACTGCTGCTGATGGACTTGGGTGACGATCTTCAATTGCTCGAACCCATTTTCTTAACTGCTCATGAATGCGTTCCCAATCTCCATTAATGCGCCATTTTCTGAAATAATGATAGACTGTTTTCCATTTTGGAAAGTCATGTGGCAGTAAACACCAAGCACATCCAGCTACTAAGATGTAAAAAATGCCATTTATTACCCCTCTCATATCTACAGTTCGAGGACGACCGCCAGATTTGGCTGGTGGAATCAAGGTTTTGATAACTTCCCATTGTTCATCGGTTAAATCGCTGCGATATGATTGACTCATAACTCTCGTTTCCTGTCTTTTTAAGCTATTGACAGATTCAATGTAACGAGAGTTGTTTCTTTTATTGTCAGCGATTGCGCTCCGCGCACCCCGAAGGGATCGCATTTATTTATACTTTTCAGACATCCTCTAAGGTTGAACTATCGATAATCCAGATTTTCTCAAATTTGGATAAAGTAAACTGAACACTTTCTGGTAGAGGTCGCTCTGTTCTTTTTTGCCAGTTTGATTTTAAATCAGGTAATAAATCCTTCAAGACTCTCTCCAATAACTCCGCAGGAAAAGTTAAAAATCTCGTTGATACTGCTTGTTGACTTACCTTTGTGGGATTACACCACAAAAATCCTTCTCTTGCCAATATTCTGGTTAATTCTCTTACTCCTGCTACATCTCTCCACAACAGAGTCAATACTGCCGCTACCATTAACGGTAAATTTAATATCCGGTCTCTGAGTCCTAATTGACGATAGTAATTTTCCTGAGCCGTGATTGCTGGCGTTAGTAATGCTTCTAGTTGATTGGCAATTACTTCATCTTCTGCCATCGGGCGCCATCGTTTTCTTAGCATGGTCTCGGTTTAGTTTTCGATTGTTACTCATTCGACTCTACAATCGCTTAAATCTTTTTCTGTTAGTAGTTTCACTCTCTTTTTTCTCTTCCTTGACAAATTACTTAATTCCTTAACTTGTCACCAATGCATCAAGAGTCAGCAAGAATTCTCCTTGAAAGCAACGATACGGCGATAGGGCTCCTGTCTTGGACAACCCGCCATAGACGGAACGAAAGACCCCAAATACCTTTGAAGCTGGAACTGGGTCGAGCAGAGCGCGAATCTGATTATCACAGGGTATGCTCTCGATGCCAAATAGACTCGCCGCATTATCTCTACCTTGGTGACTTTTCATCAAGCGTTGATGGTCTAAAAAAGAAGGAGATTGCATGAAAAAGACCGAAAAGGCCCTCTTCATGGCTTCTTCAACCGTATATTTGGTGTTATTGCCCTGTTTTCGTTCATCGGGAAGGTGATCTAACTCGGCACTCAGCATCGATAGTAATTCAGGCATCCCTATGGCTAGACCCATGTTGCCATCCCAGCGAAGGTTAACGCCTTTTACTTTAATCTAATTCCCCCTTCGTTTCTCGAGTTTTTTAGTTCTCTACGTTACATAGAGAACTAATTTCCAATTCTCCTGCAAGCAACGACGGGAGCGTTGTTGACGCACGTGTCGCAAGTTGTTGCTCGCGAGTTATCAAACCTTCTCGGGGCATCGTTTTAATGTCATGAAATCTTAAAATGAGAATTGCTGCCCCAACAGCGCCTGTCCTACTTTGTACTAGTTTATTGGACCCCCTCGAACTAAACAGACCACTGTGTTGTAAGCTAAAGAGCATCGTTACTGACACCAATCATATATGCCACGAAAAGTTATTATTGCTTCCGATGCTCAGATTGTAGCTGATGCTGGTGCTGCTCTTGCTAATCGCGGAGGTAATGCTGTTGATGCTGCTCTTGCTGCTACTCTAAGTTCTATGTGTACTAACTTGGGGATTATTGCCCCTGGTGCTAGCGGGTTTATTACTATTTGGCGCCAGGGAGAAAAGCCGATTACGATCGATGCCTATGCAGAAATGCCTGGACGAGGATTGGATTTAGTCAAGTTTGGCAGTGGCATGAAAGAGGCATTTTTTGATTATGGTGGTGGCACGAGTACCATGGTGGGCTATGGTTCTGTGGCTACCCCAGGAATATTTGCTGGTTTGGATTTAGCTGCCCAAAAATATGGGAATCTTCCTTGGTCTGAAATAGTACTCCCATCACAACAGCAGGTAGCAAGAGGTTTTCCTCTATCTCAAGTGGCAGCGGAATATTTTTCTTATACTCATCAAGTTATTTTTGGTTGGCATCGAGATAGTTATCGAGTTATCCATAAATCTGACGGTAGCCATTTACAGTTAGGAGATCTGGTTCAGCTTCCTGAACTGGCTCATAGTTTACAGCTGATTGCCGAGGGCGGAGTAGATGTTTTATATCGTGGTGAATTGGGAGAGAAAATTACCGCAGAAATTCAAGCCAATCAGGGATTGCTCACGGCTAAAGATTTAGCTAGCTATCGAGCGATAGAGCGAGCGCCAATTATCATTAATTTCGGAGATTGGTCAATTGCCACTAATCCTGCTCCCGCAGTAGGTGGCACATGTTTGACAGCGATGCTGTTATTGATAGACAAGCGCTCGCTACAGGAATGGAATGCAGCGACAGTCAGAGAAATAGCTGAGATTCAACAGGCAGTATTACAATACCGCAGTAACTATTTAGAAGGAGCAACCGAGGATCAAATCGAGCAACAAGCAGCTCGTTTACTGTCAATGGCAGCTAAAGATGATTGGCAACAGTTAACAAAATCCCCCTCCACAATTCACATCTCGGCAGTAGATAGTGATGGTTTAGCTTGTTCGATCTCTGCTTCCTCTGGATATGGTTCGGGAGTCATGGCTGGAGGTACGGGTTTATGGCTGAATAATTCTTTAGGGGAAATTGAATTACATCCTCAAGGTTTACATGACTTGTCTCCAGGTACTCGCCTCACTTCTAATATGGCACCTACTATCTGTCGGCATGATAATGGCACAGTATTGGCAATTGGGTCTCCAGGGGCATCCCGCATTACTACAGCAGTTTCTCAAGTCTTATTTAATTTTATTAGTTTAGGCATGCCTCTCAAGCAAGCAATATCCCATCCTCGATTGCACTTTGAAGTTTTAAACGATACTCCTACTGTTGCTTTTGAAACTGGGTTGAATGTGAAGGCACTAAATTTAACGAGCCGTCAATTTAAGGGACTTTCCATGTATTTTGGTGGAGTTCAAGCTGCTATGGCTCATTCTACTGATGGTTTGACTGCTGCTGCCGATCCTCGTCGTACTGGAGGGATTGCCTGGGGTGCCAACTAACTCAGTGCAGCCTCGCGGAAGTAAACCAGCGGCTAGAAATCTGTCAGAATGGACTTTAATCTCCGATTATCTGGACTATTTGGTTCTGCCAATATTCAGTCCCAAAAACCCTTGGTAATAAGTACTTCGAGCGCTCGCTATGAAGCAACCGATATATTTTGGGAAAACCCTCCTCTACCTGGTATTGGACAATACAACCTGAAAAAGATTTTTCCTCAACTACCAACAATCGATCTATTACTCGAAATCCCGTTAGAAAATAGTACATTAACTCGTCTTCATATACCAAAAGCATTAGTAGAAGAATGGCAGCAAGTAGCAGCCAAAAATCCTAATTTCTCCCCAAAACTTTTCCCCACCTTTGAATTGATTTGCTAAGAAAATCGATTTCACAATTAATCCAGATAGTGTTGTCAAGCCTCAAGTTAGCTCTTAAGAAGTTGTACGGCGGCGGACAGTAGATCCCGCTCGGTGACGAGCCCTAAGAGCTGCATATTACTAACAACCAGTAAGCAACCGCTCTTAGTAGCGAGGAGGCGAGACATCGCCTCGATTACTGACATTTCAGATGGTGCAGTAGGTGGATTTCGCTCCATAAATGTCTTGACGGCAAGAGGCTGACCACTATTCTGGCGCGATGCTTCAAGTAGGTGCAATAGTTGCCGAGATGAGAGCAGGCCGACCAGATTGCCAAGCTCATCTTCTACGGGCACATGGCGGATGTGCTGCCAATCCATCAAGCTAGTAGCTAAATCGATGACGTCGTCGGGATGCACCGTGAAGACATCGGTAGTCATTAACTCGGCTAAAGTCTGGCAGACGGGTATTTTGGTCTGGGGAGCAGATGGAACTAGAAGCGACCAAGTGTGTCCCGGCTCTCCCGTTCGCTGTTTGACCAACATCGTCTCCACTGCTGACTTGCACATTTCCCAGTAAGCGGGTTGAGGAACCCGGGCCAAACTATCTAGTAGCCACCGCGCACCCGTGCGCCCTCTCGACACTCGCGCTTCGAGCAGCTCCAGATAACGGGCTATGTCCTCACTGGGTACTTGTAACTTCTTCAGTCCGACTCGCGCGCCGGGAATCAGTTCCTTCAGAAGCAACTCACGAGCCCCAACCCGTCGACCATCCAGCCAGGTAAACTGGGCGTCCAAACCCTGCTGCGCAGCGGCCAGGAAATTCACTTGAGCCTCGCTGAATGAGAGGCGCTGGGATACTTCTCCGTACTCGGAGTCTAGACCCTCGATGGTGCCGTAAAACAAAGCTGCATTGGCTACTTCGTCGAGGACAGTCGGTCCGGCTGGAAGCGCCCGATTCTCAATCCGCAGGTGGGGTTGACCGTCGGTGATGCCGTAACAGGGTCGATTCCATCTCCATACTGTACTATTGTGCAGCCTTAGGGCGGCCAGCTCGGGGATTTTTCCTCGTTCTAGGACTTGCAAAGACGACTCGGGCAAACACCGGGTCATAATCGCTGGATATCGCGCTACATTTTCCTGAAATAGCTCGACTAAGGATTGACGTACCCAGCCCGAACCGAAGCCAACTCGGGTCGGAACACCGCGAATGCGCTGAGCTAGTGAGCGCTCGTCAAAGACCCGCTCGAAAATTGCTATCCTGGTCTCGTGCCACAAGCGTCGGCCTAGGAGCACTGGTGAATTGGCCGCTGCTGCTAGAATGGGGGGCGTCAGGAGCTGGACTAGGTTGTATAGTCGGGGGGCTGACTCTGGATTAACCTGGAGGTGCAGTTGCAAGCTAGTATTTGCTCCTTCGATAACTACCGAATCAAAGGTAGACTCAAAGTGTTCTATCCCGTCGATCTCCAATCTAATGGTTCGGTTCTGCCTGGCTAAGCAGGAATCATTGAGACACTCGTAGCGGAGCTCGGGAGTCAGATTCGAGGTCACCAGATCCTCGCGGCGCAATGTCGGTAGCACACCAACTAGTACCACATCTAGGCCTAGAGTCTCAGCTACCTGGCGAGCCTGGTTGAGCACCTTGTTTAGACCAGTTTCCATCTCTCGCAAGAACGAGCCTCCGAGGTACATTGGCTCCAGATTGGCTTCCAGATTGAAGCTAGCTAGCTCTGTCTGAAAGTGACAATCGCTAAGTTTCTCCATCATTAATTTCGAGACTGGAGCTACCAATCCTCGTGCGTCCACGAGATACATCTCCTGTTCGACCCCCACTCGTCGCACCCCATCTTCAATTAAACCGCGTTCGAGCATCAGTTCCAATGCACGGATATCGTCTAAAATAGCCTGCATAAAGGCACGGACTTGCTGTTTATTATCGGGTCTGGAGATTCGGTGTTCTCCCATTTTCCTCTTAGAGTTCAGTTATCTTGTCAGACCTATTAATTTTAATGGCGATAGTCGTTAATAAACAACAACCGAAGAACTTGGTTCCAGGCGAGGGTCATGTAAGAAATCTGTGGAATTTGACTAAATCTCTAGCCCAACATGGCGATTGGACAAGCTGCTTACAAAGCAGCGTCCCTCGCCATCAAATTCATACTTATTAATATACAAGCCAATTACAAGATCATGCATCTTAACTAAGCGAGAATAGCAAATACTTTTTCTCTGTAATATGCTTGATTCTAGTTCATAAAGTTAAATGCTTTCTTTGGTTCTGTTATTTTTTCTGTCTTAATTCACATTCATTTGATAGAATTACTTCTTTTTTTAGTTCTTCTTCCATAAACTTTCTAGAAAAGTTTATGAGCTACTGAATTTGAATGAAGGTCAACTTATACAAGCCATCGCCGTTCCAGAAAATATACTTCTATAATTCTCGACAGAGCTTCAGCCATTTTGATTTGTAGGATGTGTTGACCACCTTCAAGTTGTGAATCATATAAGAATTCATGGAATTTAGCTCGGTCGTCAAGGGAATCGATTGCTGGCTGGAGAGGAATTGGGTCAGCCTGTTGCTGCTGCTGATTTTGACTTCGAGCGAGCTGAATTAGGGTCATATGTATTCACCCCCCTGTTTAGATTGCAGCTAAGATGTTGTCATCTTCAAGTTAGAAATTAAAATTGAGGAACTTGTGAGGATCTATAGCTTCTTCCTTTGAGACACAAAGAGCAATTCTCTGTGACGATTCATTTATCCCTAACCTCAGATCGGGCTCTTTGAGCGGAAAATAGAGATAGAGGGAAGTAAAACTGCTCTTTAAGAGTCGTACTAACTTGTTTCGAGCGAATTTCTCCCAGGAGGGATATGAGAATGCACACTTTTCCTTTCCCCAACGAATTCCTTTATCTAATTGTGAAAATCTGTGTTTTGATTATGGTCATGCTAATTTGGTTGGCTATTACAGCTTCTCCAGTTACCTAAACATAACAAATACCAACAAAACAGACTAGCTATAATGTCACGGGTAAGTATTTCTTCTGGTTCCCAGATATCAGCTAATGCAGGTGCTGCCATGGCTGAGCGAGGGGGCAATGCAGTTGATGCAGCTCTTGCAGCTGCGCTGGTTTCCATGTGTACCGATTTGGGAGTAATGGCTCCAGGAGCTAGTGGCTTTATCACTATTTGGTCTCCAGAAAAAGAGCCCATTGTCATTGATGCCTACGCGGAAATGCCTGGTCGAGGATTAGCCTCAGAACGGTTGGGCAAGGGAATGAAAGAGGTTTTCTTTGACTATGGAGGCTGGATGAGTACGCTCATTGGCTATGGCTCAGTAGCTACCCCTGGGATGTTTGCGGGTTTAGACATGGCTGCCGAACAATATGGAAATCTTCCCTGGTCAGTAATAGTCGAACCAGCATTGACCTTAGTTCGAGAGGGATTTCCGCTGACTGGAGGGGCAGCGGAATATCTGGCTTACACCCACAAAGCTATCTTTAGCTGGCATCCAGAGAGTTATCAGACACTACATCACCTGGATGGTAGTTGTCTCCAACAAGGAGAGATAATTCAAATTCCTCAGCTAGCTGACAGCCTAAGACTGATTGCCGAACAGGGGTCTGATGCCTTCTATACTGGAGAAATTGGACAACGAATAGCTAGAGAGATTCAAGCCCATGGAGGACTACTGACAGCTGCCGATCTGCAAGCTTATCGAGCAATCGCCCGCACGCCGCTCTGCATTCGCTGGGGCGATTGGGAAATAGTGACTAATCCACCACCCGCTATCGGTGGAGCCTGTGTAGCAGCTATGCTCTTACTGCTGGAACATCAGCCATTTTCCGACTGGAATCCGACAACGGTTCAGCAAATGGCGAAAATCCAGAATGCTGTTCTCGACTACCGTCGGCATCACTTCGAGGGAGGTAGTGACAGTACCAAGGAAGCTGAAGTGATTCGTTTGCTAGAATGGGCAAGTTCTGAAAACTCTCGGTCTTGGCTGAAATCCCCCTCTACCATTCACACTTCCGCCGTTGACAGTGACGGTTTAGCCTGTGCCATTACTGCCTCGGCTGGCTATGGTTCTGGAGCCATGATTTCTGGTACTGGTTTGTGGCTCAACAATTCTCTAGGAGAAATAGAGCTTCATCCCCAAGGCTTACAGGGTTTACGTCCAGGAATGCGCCTTACTTCTAATATGGCTCCTACTATAGCACGGCGTAGAGACGGTACTACTATAGCTATTGGCTCTCCTGGTGCTTCTCGCATTACTACGGCGCTCGTTCAAGTTCTGCTGAATTTTATCCACCTGGAAATGTCTCTTTCTGAAGCAATCAACCATCCTCGCCTTCATGTAGAAATTGTTGAAGGTATACCTACCATCTCTTTTGAAACAGGTCTCACCGTCGAGCAGAGCGAGGAGTTTGCCACCCGCAAGTTTGACCAGCTTTCAATGTATTTTGGCGGAGTTCAAGCTGCACTGGTTCATCCTACTAGCGGATTACTGGCAGCAGCAGATCCTCGTCGTGCTGGTGGGATCGCCTATGGCGGACTCTTCTGAGATAATTAAAATCACTGAGCGAGCACCAAAACATAAGTTACATAAATGTTTTTCGAGGGCCGCATCTATAGAAAAAAACTTTGCCTAAAACGGAGGCTGGTATATATTAAAACATCTATTTCAAAGCATTGTAAGCTTAGACGCATTTACATTGCACTTTAAAATGCTCAAACGCCTTATGGGAAAGGAACAGAATAGGTAACTTTAGTGCGTCTAAGCTTAACTACGTCTTAGATTTTAAAAACATTGCCTAAATTGAGACTAACTAGGCAATGTTGACATAAGCAATTCCGCTCAAAAAGGGCTTCAAATGGAGTTGACAAATGTTACATCGTACTAAGTTGCCCCTGGTTGCACGAACCTTCTATTTAGGCCCCAACGAGAGCCAAGATTCTGGAAACTGGAGTGAGTCGTCATAGCGATCGCCCCCGACTCAATTAGAGGAAACAAACACGCAGTGAGCAATAATGATAACCACTCTCACTATTATTATCTCACACTCTCAGGAGCTTGGATATTTGCCCGTGTTTAACTCTGCCTGCATTTCTGGAGAAGCTTGGACAGGACTGGGGCGATTGCGCTAGGCGCACTGGCTTTGCCAATCGCTAGTAGAACCATGATTTTCTTCTTTATGGTGACGATCTGACTCACGCTCGTACTTGAACAGGCAGACACAATCCCCCCTCGCTAACTTGCTGAGTATCCTGCCTTTGAGATCGGGGAATGCCTGAGGAATCGCTTCCACTTCGAGATCGCAGGTAATCTGGCAGGGGGATGATAGTCCAAATTCTGCTGCCAGTTCCCGATAGGGACATACTCGTTGAATTTCCAGCACCGCATCCTTGTCCTGGTTCGAGAGATCGACGACTTCCATCTCCATCCCCAACTGCTCAAAAATGGGAATAGAACGGCGGAAGCCCTCAGCCAGGGGGACTCCAGCGATAAATGGATTCATAAGCGTTTTTTGTCGCTCGGGCAAACTTGCTCGCAGCATCTCTATGGCTTGAGCTGTCCCATACTTTGCCCTTAACTGGGCAAAATGCTCGAACCGAGCGCGAAGCCGTGCTTTTGCTGACTGACTGACCTCGGATGTCGCTTCAACGGCTCCCAGGGATGTTGAATCTTCAGGTTGATTTGCCCTTGGAGACGGGCGTAAGGCTCGCTCTGCCTCGATGGGGGACATCCCCTGCGCCAGATTAGCCAAAAAATCCTCTAAGCGTCGCCAGCCGAGTGCCTCTCCCGTTACGTCTGGGGTACGGGCAACGAACTCGAAAAACTTGAAGAGAGCATAGGCATTGTAGTTGAAGGGACGTAACAAAGCCGCTACCAGACTGACTGCCCAGGGGGATAAGGAATGGATTTGAGGCTCCTGATCCAGGGCTTGAAAGGCTAACTCAGCGATCTGTCGGTGGGTGAAGGTCTCGCAACCTCCCACCTCCCTCACCGTATTTCTCCATTCCGACGCTAAGATTACCCTGGCGACCTCCTCGCCAAAATCCAAGGCACTCAACGGATTGATTTTCCCCAGTCCCTCGCCAAACAGACGGATAGCCCCTCGTTTCTGGGCAGCGAAGAAAAACTCTGCCATATCGTTGAAGAAGCCGGTGGGTGCAAAGATCGTATAATCCATTCCCGATTCCTTAACTGCTTGGGCTACTTTCTCCCTCGCTTCGGCAATAGGACTAAGTCGCTCCATCTCTGCCCCCCGCACCACGGATACGAAGATGAAGTGCTTGACTCCCTCTCGTTTGGCTGCCTCCAAGAGGTTCAAATTGCCCTGGTAATCCACCTCCCAGAGCGTCGGTTTTCGTCTAAACGAACGGGTTCCAATAGAAGAGAACACTACGTCAATCCCCTGGCAAAGACCCTTGAGGGTTTCGGGGCGAGTAGCGTGACCCACAAAAATGTCATTACACCGAGAAGGTTCTTGCAGGCGATGGGGAGCGCGGCACAAAGCTCGCACCCAAAAGCCCTGCTGCTGTAGAACTTCCAAGACACCACCGCCGATATATCCAGTCCCACCTGCCACTAGGACTCTAGGCAAATCTCTGTGGTTCATAACTTAAACCTGAGT
>JASJDX010000173.1 GCA_030064975.1 Pleurocapsa sp. MO_192.B19 | reverse complement strand
AGAATCCTCAAGTAGCCAAGGAAATTGTTAGATATGCCTGTGCTGTTGGGGGATTAACCACGACTAAATTTGGTGCGATCGCTGCCCAACCTAGTCCCGCAGAAGTGAAGTCTTTGCTGCAAAAAGATGTAGTTTAAAGTTCAATTAACATCAAACGTAAATTTATAGCGTTATCGGTGCTACTAGATTTAGCTTTTCCCTCAATATTTTCTGTAGCCAGTATTGAGCTAGAGCAATTAATCCTAGACGGGCGATCGCTTTTGAAGTTGTTTTGTGCTTTACTTCTCCTAAAAAGCGGCACTCAGCCTGAAAAATTTCGACTGTTTTACTCAAATTAAAAGCTAATTTAACCCAGTTGTTAGACTCCATAGCAAAAGAGTCGGTCACTACCAACAATTGACGTAATAAGCGATATTCTGATTCTTGAGTCAGCCATAAATTTTGCTCCTCATCCAACCAAGAGATTTGTTTTGGTTGTTTTAGATGCCACGTTACAGTAGCAAAACTGTTATCTTTGAGAGTAATTAATTTTTCTCTTGCTCCCAAACGCAATAGAGAGCAACAACGAGCATGAATATATTGCACAGGAAATAAGTTTTCTGGAGTTTTCCTTAGCTGATTATTTGAGATCGCATACTGAGATAAATCGCTTTGGACAGCAACTTTTGTTTCTAGAAAAATGAGTGACTGCTCTAACCAACTGGCTAGAGATCTCGAATCGAAATAAAAGTTAATCCAACCAGGAGGAATTATTTCAATTCTCAACTTTAAGCAAGATTGAGAAATAGTATTGTCATTGATTAAAGGCAATAAATTCACTAGATTTTCCGCAATTATTTGTGGTGAAAGCAGAAAATACGGAGCTAGGGACAAAGCAATAGGGCAACTATATACAATTGGTGTTAGTTGTGGTTGGGATAAAACTCGATCAATCTTGTTTTCTGAGGATAATTGTCTATGATAAGAGCGTGAAAGGACAATTTTGCGTTCGAGAGTAGTAGAAATGAACTCAAGATCGAGTTTGATATTTGACCTTTGCCGATACAAATCGAGAGTTGGCAATAGATATTGTTTTAATAAATTTTTGACGGAAATAGTTGGTTTCTCCTGAGTAAACCGTAGTTTGCAAAACTTATATGAAAAAGTATTTTTTGATACATTGTTATCCATGTAAAATTAAGTATGCATTGATATCTTATTTTGCCTCCCACTATGCAATTTTACGATCACTCTTCCGAGGTATCTGGCTCATTTTTGACCTGGCAAAATATCATTGACTGGGCGAAAACCCACTATCGCGATCGCCTTTTTCATAAAGATGAACAAATTCCTGCTCGTCCAGAACTGATTTACTTAGTCAACCAAGGGGCAGTTCGCTTAGTTAGTAAAACCCAAAATAATCAATATAGCAGTTCCCTGGTTGAATCATCTGAACTAGATCCCGATAAATTAGAAGACGCGTTTTTAGGCTTTGTTGGTGAAGGTAGACCTTTTGAGATTGTGGCTCAGTCTTCTTTCAGTCTTCATGCCTACGCTCACGTTGATAATACTCACATAGTTTGGCTTTACTGGGAGGACTTAGAAAATTGGCCTGATTTTCGCCAGGAAATCTATGAAGCTTTTCGTTATGAACACCAGCGTAAGCTTTTGTGGCTTAGTGCTTTGGGTCAAAGAAGAACCATTGACCGTTTGACAAGTTTTTTGAGCTTGCTAATTGAAGAATACGGCGATAATTACGATGGCGATTACTGTTTACCATATACCCTAACTCATGCTCAAATCGGTAGTGCGATCGGCTCAACTCGAGTTACAGTAACTAGACTGATGGGAAAATTACGTCGTCAGGGTATAATTTCAGTTCAAGAAGATAATTCTATTTGTATGAACCACCTTCAGGTTCTCAAGAACGATCAAAAGCCCTAAAATTTTCGCGAAAATTTAGAGTTTACCTGAATTATTTATCCCGATCTACTTAGCACATTGAACAGAAACAGCAAATTAAATTAGTCGAGATGTAAAAAATATCTTAAGATTGACAAGTAAGAAGTTTAACTTTCTTAAAAACTTACTATTTGACAAAAGTATAAATCAAGGAGAATATATATGGCGCTCGTACCAATGCGTTTGCTTTTAGAACACGCGGCTGAAAATGATTATGGTATTCCTGCGTACAACGTTAACAACATGGAGCAGATTATCTCCATCATGGAAGCTGCTAACGAAGCTGACAGCCCCGTCATTTTACAGGCTTCTCGCGGTGCTCGCAAATATGCAGGAGAAAATTTTCTACGCCACTTAGTAATGGCCGCAGCAGAAAGCTACCCTCATATTCCTATCGCTATGCACCAAGATCACGGAAATAGCCCTGCAACTTGCTATTCCGCGATTCGCAATGGTTTTACTAGCGTCATGATGGATGGATCTCTAGAAGCAGATGCCAAAACTCCTGCTAGTTTTGAATATAACGTTAATGTAACAGCCGAAGTAGTCAAAGTGGCTCACTCTGTTGGTGCTAGTGTGGAAGGTGAACTTGGTTGTTTAGGTTCTCTAGAAACTGGTAAAGGCGAAGCAGAAGACGGTCATGGTTTTGAAGGTGCACTCAGCAAAGATCAGCTATTAACTGATCCTGATGAAGCGGTAGAATTCGTAGAACGCACTCAAGTAGATGCCTTGGCTGTAGCAATTGGTACTAGCCACGGTGCTTACAAGTTTACTCGCAAGCCTACTGGCGAAATTCTTGCTATTAGCAGAATTGAAGAAATTCACCGTCGTCTACCCAATGTTCATTTGGTAATGCATGGTTCTTCTTCTGTACCCCAAGAATGGATTGATATCATTAATAAACACGGTGGTAAAATTCCCGAAACTTATGGTGTACCTGTAGAAGAAATTCAAAAAGGCATCAAGAGTGGTGTTCGTAAAGTTAACATTGATACTGACAACCGCTTGGCAATTACTGCTGCTATCCGTGAAGCAGCTGATAAAGATCCTTCTAACTTTGATCCTCGCCACTTCCTCAAGCCTTCTATTGCATATATGAAAACAGTATGTCTCAGACGCTATGAAGCTTTTGGTACTGCTGGTAATGCTAGTAAAATCAAACAAGTTTCTCTGGATGATTTCGCTGCTAAATACGCTAAAGGCGAATTGTCTACTAGTTCTAAGAAAACTGTTTCTGTCTAACCAAATAGCTTAGACGTGGAAGTAAATTAAATAGAAGTTTACTAAGTAAGAATGAGTAGTTAACCAAGCTGCTCATTCTTTTTTAGAACTTACAGTTGCTATGTTTATTTACTCCAATTGGTGCTGATAGGCGATTAGGCGACCCCTAGCCTACGGATCGCTCTTGATCTTCCAAGCTCTTTGATGGTAAGGTGCGACAGATCGATTAAAAACACACTGAATTTATCTCAATGGATAGTCCTTGGTATACTCCACAAATTCAATTTCATTGCCATCTGGATCGCTGACATAAATGCGGTGCTTAGTCTCCGGTGACTCCAAGGTGTAATACTCAATTCCATTTGTTTTGAGTGTGTCTTTCAATTGCTCGCCACCATCAATGACGAAACCAACATGGTTGATGCCAATACCTTCATAAGGGTACTGCTGGCGATCGCTGCCTGTGGCATCATTAAGAGCTACGTAAACGCGATCGTTTCCAAAATGTCGCCAAAGCCTACCATTTTCATCCTTGCCCTGTGCGCGAACATACCAATCAGGAAACAGGGTTTGATAAAATTGCTGGCTTGCATCGATTTCTTTGCAAGCAAGGTTTATATGCTCGAAGCGGTGAAGTTCCATTTTCACTCATTAGTAAATAAATCTAATATTTAAATTGTACTCATAACGACTATGAATTGTGTCCAGGTGCAAAATTTTGTAACAAGAATTACAATCCTCCATTAATATGATTTGTCATAAGTTGAGATTATTGTTGTGTCACTAACAGAGTTTTCAAAGTAAATCTTCTTGATCTTCAAATAATCCGCATTTGAAAAAAATTGTTCCATACTTTCTTTGTCTGGAAAATAAATAGTAAATACTCGGTTGATTTTACTGTCTGTCTGAGTTATTAGAACTTCAGAAACCTTGAAGTCATAACCAAAACCTCCTCCATAAGCTTTCAATATAGGCATCATTGATTTTCGATACTCTCGATATTGAAAATCGTCTGTTACATTCAACCCCACTAACATTTCAAAAGCCATACAACTTCTTCTCCATAACTACCTCTAATTAAGCTAACAGCGATCGCTGTTTGTTCAACTTATAGCAGTTTGCAGTTGCCAATCGTATTACATTATTATCAGCTTAAAAAGCGATCGGGAAAAAGTAGAGAAGATTTCAGATCGCTGTCTTTAGCTTTTTCTAATTGTTTAGTTAGTTTGGAGAAAAGATATTGATTGATTGCTCTTAACTCTTTACTACTGTTGGTGAGGGAATACTTTGACGGAACACTTGTAAGATTTCTTCAGTTGTCCAGACAGTATTGGCAAGCATTCGGAAATTTATTAAAGCTGCTTGATAACCATCACCTTCTGGTACTCTAGCACCAGCCGTGGCATCTGTGACTACAGCAACCTCAAAGCCTTGTTCGAGTAGTTCTCGCAGATGAGATTCGACACAAAGATTAGCAGACATACCTCCGAGGATCACTTTATCGACTCTTTGTTTTCTAAGCTGCAAAATCAGATCGTTGTTTTCAGGGCCATATACCTTATGCGGGCTACAGATAATCGTCTTGCCATCTTCTAGGAAGGGCTTATATTGCTCTAGCCAATCTGCTCCAGAACCAATAAATCCGTCTAGCTGGAGAGAACCTTGGCGATCGAACATTTTAATGTTGTGCATCAGTTTCTCTACCGCCCCTTCAAACTTCCATCCATAGTCAGTGGGGTAATAATAATGGGGAGAGATCAATAATGGCAGATTGTAATCTTTCGCTGCTTTCATCAGAGTGGTAATATTGGCTACGGTGTTGTTTTCAATGACGCTTTCGCCCACAACCCCCCAAGCTACACCGTTAGGACTAAGAAAATCATTTTGCGGATCGATAATGACGATCGCTGTTCGTTCTGGATCGATTGTCATTCCAGGTAAGGGAAGCGTCATGGCTTTAATCTCCTTAAAATTTTATTGTTTTTTTTTGAGCTGAGTTTCAAGAGTCTGTAACAGTCGAGTTAATCGTCGTCTTACCATTTTTCACCAAAGGGTCTAATTTCGACATCAAATGACCAGGCAGATCGCGCCTGATGAACTACGTGAAATACTTCTTCGGCAATATCTACGGGTTGACAAAAGAAGTCTTGAGATTGGTTGAGATTTTTATCTAAAGGTTCAGTCCTTAAACCCTGAACTGGTTTGCCCATTGACCAAGGAGTAGAGATCGCCGCATCAATAGTAATATAGGCAACGTGTATTCCTTTCCCTCCCAAATCTCGCGCTAAAGACTGGGCCAGAATGCGTTGAGCTGCTTTAGTTGGGGCAAAGAGAGCATAAGAGGGAATTCCCCGCCAGGCAGCAGTATTGCCAGTAACGACAATTGTTCCTTGTCCTGCTGTTATCATTGCTGGTGCTAATTCGCGAGCGAGGTATAGTAATGAGGTAGTGTTGACACGGAAGTTACGCTCTAAATCCTCTGGATCGGTTTCGAGAAAATTACCAAAGGTGGCTCTAACTGCATTGTGGATTAGGACAGAAGGATTCCCCATCTGCGATCGTATAGTTTCAATAGTTGCTAGTAGTGTTTGTAAATCCCCGACATCGCAAACATAAGCCTTCGTATTAGGAAGTTCTCTCTCTAGTTTTTTCAAGCGATCGCGATTACGGGCTAGCATGGCTACTTGATAATTGCTTTGGGAAAACCGACGAGCGATCTCCGCTCCTGTGCCATCTCCAACCCCTGTAATTAGACAGACAGGTTGATTCATATCGCACCTCCTTGCTGATGGGATAACTTGCGCTTCCAGACAAGCCTTTCTCGCCACATTCCTAATAAGTTAAAGGTTACAAAAGTCGGTACTACCATAATCGGAGCTAAACTCATAGGGAATGTGTATACTGCCTCTGCTGTTGGTGGTTGAGCGAACACTTGTAGCGATCCAGGTAAACCAAGCTGAAGTAGCAAGGGTGCAGTTGGCACAATGATCACGAAGCCAATAAGATGCCAAATAATCAAGGCGCGACTGCTAATTTTTTGCTGCATCGCTAATATTCCTACCATTAGTGCAGATAAACCAAAGCAAAGATCGGGAATTCCTACGACAACTTCAAAGTACAAGGGAAAGTTACCCTGCAATGTATGATAAGCAGTTCCAATAGCTGATATTCTCCCAGCTTGAAACAAGGCTAGCCAATGCGCGGGAGTTACAGCCAAAATAGACACAATTCCCTTTTGTACAGTTGGCAAGGCTAAACTGGCAAACACAATCGTAATAGGAATAACAGGCATCCAAAGGGCGGGATAGAGTTGATAGAACTTCTCTGACTCAAATATTCCCGATATCCCTAAACTTATAGCGATCGCCGTCCAGATTATTAGTCCAGTAACAGGAATGAATATTGCTCTAAACTGTGTTCGATTAATATGTCCGTCGCGCCTTGCTTTCCAGGCTAAAAACGGTAGAAAAAGCAACTGAAATAGAATAAGAAGAGGTATTATGGTCATTTTTTCACCTCCAAATTTAAAATGCGGTTAAACAATTCTTTTTCTCTTAAAAGGAATTATCGATCAAAAATCAAAATCTGTAATTAACACATAAGGCGATCGCTTTCGTTTAATCTCAACTCTTTCCAGTTATTACGCAGAAAGAGGTTCATAGTTTAAACAGCTAGTTATAATGAGCTAGTTATAATGAATGATAATTAGATAGGTTCGGAAGTAGAGCCGTAAAACTCGGAGTAAGTGAAGGTTCGCGACAAGAGAGGGGACCACTCCTTTAGCTTTCCCTCTTCATCAAAGACAAAGCGATCGTAACAGGCTACATCGTCACCCGTCATGTCTACTCCTGTGGCTCGAAGCTTGAACTTGCTGAAGGGAAACTGAACAACAGCTTCTGTAGAGTCTCCATAGAGGAACTTGTGGTTGCCGAACTGCAAATCAACACTGCCAAAGAGATCGGCAAAAAACTCTGCGAAGCCTTGTTTACCTCTTCTTTCTTTAGCATGGATAATATCGTTGATTTTTGGATTCGATCTTGTCATCTGCCGCACATACACAAAGTTATCAGCGATTAGCTCAAGAGTAGGTAAGCCTACGCCATTTTCCAGTAAACTTTTCATCAACTTGTTGAAGAGCTTCTCACTTCGAGTGAAGTATCCAGACAGGATCTCATCCACCTCAAGCGCAATGACATTCAGCTGTCTAATCTTGTTTCCCCTTATCTCCCCAAAGTGCTTCTCCGAAAAGGAAGCAAGTTGTCCGCTACGTTTCCATTGTCCTTGGATAGTTGTCGTCAAGGTGAATGTACCGAAAGCCTCGTCATAGTTCAACAACTCGAAATCCATTTCCTGGATATCAATAGTTGCCTGCCAACGTCTAACATATTCGGCAATATCTTCTGAACCAGTCCATCTGCCGCCGAAAGGAAGTTGAACAATACTATAGTGAAGCGTGGAATGGTCATTAAAGAACTTCACAGCCAATTCCGATGACAGGGAAGCAGTATAAATTGTTTTTACAAGTTCTGCTAAATCATACATTGTGACTTATTTCCAAAACTAAATCTTTTGCTAATTTTCTAGCCCTAACTATCTTGTTACTTGAGCCTAGCCGTTCGCTGATTGGACTAATTCATTAATGCATTGAAAAACTTGTGCGCGCATGGCAAAACCTTCAATTACTCCCTCAAGAACACAAATGCTATCGTTTAGCCATTTATAGCGTTCATCTCCTGTCTCTAAGATTGTAGTCAGAAGTTGATGTCCTTGACCTCCTGCCGTGAATTTTGTGCGACCATGTAAACTGAACAAAATACTTGCTCCGTCTTCTGTCTGGATGACACCATGCAGGTTTGGTAGCCAAACACCATCGGTACGGCAATGAGGATGATTAACCCAGCGTGCTGTTCCTTGAAGTCGTTCACCTTTCACCCAGCCATCCCCTTCTCCATAAGCTGATGCTTCTTGAGAGTCATAGGGACGAGATACAACAAATTTTCCTTGGTAGAGTGATTCTTCTCTGTAAGCGAGTTCCATGTCGCATAAATGTTCGAGACGCATTTTAATATCCTCCTGTTTCTTGTTCTCATAAAATGATTCAACTTTTATTAATCTAATTTATGAAGCGATCGCTTTCTTCGCTCTGAGCTATTTTCTTTTACTACTCGGACAAGAAGTACTACTACTTCAATTGAAAAATATCTACGGGTTTTGATTATTTCAGCTGCAGCTTTTCTTGGTCATAATTAGCACCATCGAGCATTAATTCTGTAATGGCATCATAAGCATCAACCCAGGCTTGCTTAACTTCAAGTATCCATTTATCGCCTAAATACTGTTCAAAGGTTGTCAGTAAGGCATTGCCAACCAAAGGATAATGTTCTGGTAAGGCTCCATATTTAATGTGTCGAGCACCTAAACTTCTGAGTGAACTGCTGAGGACATCAGATCGCCGCAAATTTTCCACTACCAACACCAAAGAAGAGAGTAATTTTTTTTTCTGTTCTTTCATATTAGTCTTAGCAAAAAGCGGTTTGGCTTCTGGATAGGCGGTAAAAAGATTATGATAAAAACTGGCAACAAATGCATCTGCTTGAGGCTTAATCTCTTCAAAACTTTGTTCTAAAAGTGTGACTTGTAATGGCATTTCTTTTCTTCTCTCATTTATTGTTATTGAATTCTGACAATCAATCGGGAATAAGTAGAGATCGAATTCAAGAATTGAAGCGAAATCTCATTACAGTAATGATTATTCTCTGCGTGACTACGAGCGACTATAGCTACTCGATCGTTACTTTGAGCAAAAGATGCGCGATCGCTGTCCAGACCTTTAATTCAATATTTGAAAGCTCTTGACGGATTTTTTTTAATTGCGCTTTAATCTAATCACACTATTAATATACGACCAGTCGTCTTAAAATAAACAGCCATTTTTACAAAACTTTACTGAAATTGAAATTTTAGAGGTTAGGGTTTGTGTTACGGAACGACTTTTAACTAAATTCCTAACCATTTCCCATTCAAGGAAGAACACTATGAAAATTCAATTGACTAATTATTGGCAATACTACTGGTAATGGTAACTTTTACATCGACTCTAACCGACTGACGAAATCCTTAATAAGGTGATTAAATCCTCTAGGCTCCTCATAAAAAGGAGCATGTCCACAATGAGCAAATACTGAAAATTGAGCCTTCTCAATCGTTTGGGCAATATACTCAGAAGATTGGAGAGGATAAATCTGACTGACACCACCAGCCACAACAAGAGTTGGTATGCTAATTTTTGAGAGAACATCTCGCCAGTCTCTTCTCATATGATCTTCAAGTAGACTTGAGGCTATATCAGTAGGGGTTTTAAGGATTTCACGAACCATCCAGTGTTTATCCCTTGAAGGAATCGTGTCCCAGAATCCAGTTGCAAATAATTGAGGGAGAAGATTTTGGATAAAAACCTCATCATTCGATTCAAGAGCAGACAAAAACGACTTCATGTTGTCGAGAGAAAATTCACCAGTCCCAAGACCTAATTTCCAGGTGCGATCGCTAATAATTTTTGGTGATTGGTCAATTAGGACTATGGCAGAGAGTTCTTGTTGGTCAAATCGATCAACATAACTTAAAATTGTGCTTGCTCCCAATGACCAACCAATGACCACTGGCGATTCTAATTCCAGATGTTCCAAAACTAACTTAAGGTCTTGTGCATGTTGAGGGACTGTGTTGTTATCGGTGTGCGACTCAGATTTTCCGTAACCCCGCATATCTATAGCTACACATCGAAAAATCTGAGATAACTCGATGAGCTGTTGATGCCACCATTTCACACTCATACGCCATCCAGCAATGAAAACTAAACATTGTTCAGCCTCAAAGGAACCACAGCTAACAGCATGTAATCGAATCCCATCTGGAGTAGAAATAAAGTGATGATTGTACAGTGAACCATTTGCTACTGTAGTTTTCATAAATTCAATCTAGAGATGATTTGCAGAACGCGACCTATTAGTAGTACTTCCCGAGCGGAAATTTAGACAGCATCAGCCAGTCCAATACCAGACGGTGCATTGTCTTCACCGCGCATTTGCCGCAAAAGTGTTTCATTATCAAAGTAAATGCGTTCAGCCAATAGTTTGTCGGTGTGATTCTCGGTATCAAAAATGTAGAAAGCTGCTAGTTCAAAGCGTACTGAATTGCCACTAGCTGGTATGCCACAATATTCTCCCTGATGGGTTCCGATAATGGTAACTTCGCGAATTGAACACCCTGGCACATCGTATTCTCCCGAAACCGTAATGTAAAGATCTGGTATTGCTGTTACGATCGCCTCATAAAAGTCTCTTACCCCAGCAAGACCCTTGAATTTCGTACTCAATGGTACTACATCATAGTATGCCCCGTCGGTCTGGACAAAAGTATCGTAAACGGCTGACCATTCGCCAGCATTTTCGGCTCGTAAATGTTCGCTAACTGTATTGCGCTGATGCGCGATAATTTCTTCCATCTTTATATCCTCTTATTGTTGCTAACCACAGTTTTTATAGTGAAGTACAGGTGTTAAAAAACTATGAATCAACTCAGTGAGTCTTCTAAAAATAAGAATAAATCGAGAAGAGCTAGGGAAGAAACTGAAACAAAATAAGAAGAGGTATTATCGAAACGTTCTTTACCTTCACATCTAAAATTCGGTTAAACGATCCCTTTTTCTACAAAGAAATCATTCATCAGAAATCAAATTAGATAGTTGAGTGTCAGAGATTGCACCTGGGTCAGCAGTTCGGGTAAACGTGCCAGATCTTCTGGGATG
>JASJDX010000172.1 GCA_030064975.1 Pleurocapsa sp. MO_192.B19 | reverse complement strand
TACATAGAGAACTAATACCCTATTTTTTCAAGCAGGAGAATTGCTGGCTTCTTAGCATATTATGGCTCTTTTTTTCTTGCGCTTACCCTGGTTATAAATTATATTGATTGCTTTAAAAGAACTCAATATTTTTACTGAAAATTATCTTCATAGGTATATTAAATCAGTATTTTTACTTGAATTAATATAGTCTTGGACAACCTAAAGTATATAATATTTGACTAAATTAAAGACTTCTATGAAATCTATAATTAATAGAATGGCTATGCAATACTTAAGTTTTAAAAAACTAAAAAGTTTTCTAGATACATATAGCTTTTCCTTATTACTACTAAGTATTTTTATTACAACAATAGTATTAGGTATTAGGCGTTTAGGTAGTTTACAAGTTTTAGAGTTACTTGCTTATGATTGGATGGTCAATTTGCATAATCAAAATGAAATTGACCCTAGATTATTAGTAGTAGAAATTACTGAGAAAGATATTGAGCAACAAAACAGTTGGCCAATTACAGATGAAACAATTGCTCAATTACTCAAAAATTTGCAGCAGCACGAACCTAAAGTAATTGGTTTTGATCTTTATCGAGAAGTTGCCTATCCTCCGGGTACAGCAACTCTCAGACAACAACTACAAAAAGACAATGTGATTGTGATTGAACTACTAGGTAATGGGGAAAATAGTGTTTCTGCACCTCCTGGAGTATCAAGAGAGCAAATTGGCTTCAACGATATCGTCATAGATGTTAGTGATGATGTATTACGTCGTAATTTGATGTACGTTAAGTTTGGTGAAGGAGAAAATCAGGAACTATATTCTTTTGCTCTGCGCTTGAGTCTTAAATATTTAGCAGATCGCCATCTTCGGTTTGAAGCTAGTAATAATTCTTTGCAGATTGGGAAAGCAATTTTGCCCGATCTCAAGGCAAATTCTGGTGGCTATCAACTAGAGCCTTCAGAAACCGCAGGTAAGCAAATTTTAATTAATTATCGTTCTCCTGATATTGCTAAGCGGGTAACTTTAACGGAGGTATTAGCAGGAAAAGTCTCACCCAGTCTGATTAAGGACAAAATCGTTTTAATTGGTACAAGTGCGCCAAGTATTAAAGATATCGTGCCTACTCCTTATCAAGGCTCTCAAACCTTTATGCCTGGGGTAATAGCTCATAGTCAAATGGTTAGCCAGATTTTGAGTGTGGTGTTGGATGATGCACCTCAATTTTGGTTTTGGTCGGAGTGGATTGAGGGTTTATGGATTTGGGGGTGGTCATTGCTAGGAGCAGCGATCGCCTGGAAACTACGACACCCCTTATCAATTTTTATAGTGGGGATTATCAGTATTGGAGGCTTGTGGGGAATTTGCTGGGTTACTTTCTCAATGACAGGTTGGATTCCTCTAATTCCTCCTGCGCTGACTTTTGCTGTAACCACTGCTAGTGTTTTAGGTTATAAAGTACTTTACACTCTCTTTTATGATTCTCTGACAGGACTACCCAACCGTAGTTTATTTACTAAACAGCTGAAAGAACTTAAACAAGTAAATCTATTTAAATCTCAGGGATGGATTGCCATTCTGTGTCTTGATTTAGACCGCTTTAAACTAATTAATGATGGTTTGGGATATCAGGCAGGCGATCGCTTGTTAATTGCCGCAGCTCAACGTCTTAGGGAACATCTTGATACTAAGATGATTTTGGCTCGGGTAGGAGCAGATGAATTTGCGATCGCTTTTAAAACTAATGAAGATACCGCAGAAGTCATTGCAATTGCTAATAAATTAGAACAGAAATTTACTATTCCTTTTAAACTCAGCGAACACAATATTTTTACTTCTATCAGTATTGGTTTGGCTCTTAATCGACTTAATGAAGATTTTCAGCCTAAAGAGCTATTGCGAGCTTCTCATACGGCGATGTATAAAGCCAAGGCATCGGGAAAAAATCGACATCAAGTATTTTTTGCCACTAAAATGCACGAACAGGCTTTGAAAAGACTGCAATTAGAAGCAGACTTAAACGAAGCTATTCTCAATCAAGAATTTGAACTTTATTATCAGCCTATTATTTCTCTGACAACAGGTATGATATCTGGATTTGAAGCTTTAGTTCGTTGGCAATCTCCTACTAGAGGTTTTATATCTCCAGGTGCTTTTATTCCTGTGGCTGAAGAAACAGGCTTAATTGTACCGATGGGAGAATGGATTTTAGAAACTGCTTGCCGTCAGATGCAGCAATGGCGACAAAAATTTGCTCATGCTGAATCGGTGATGATGAGTGTTAATCTTTCTAGTAGACAATTTGCTCAATCTAATTTGATCGAACAAATTCAACAGACATTAGCAATTACGGAATTAGAGCCAGCAAATCTCAAGTTAGAAATTACCGAGAGTATGGTGATGGATGATGTGGAAAATACTATTGTTTTGCTCAATCAGTTAAAAGAATTGAATATCAAAATTAGTATGGATGATTTTGGCACAGGATTTTCTTCTTTTAGCTATTTACATCGTTTTCCTACTGATACCCTCAAGGTAGATCGTTCTTTTGTCAGTAATATGAGTCAAGGGAACAAAAACCTGGAAATTGTTAATACCATTGTTATTTTGGCTCATAAACTAGGGATGGATGTTATTGCTGAAGGCATCGAAACAGAATTAGAAAAAGAAATTTTGCAAAGTTTTAATTGTGAATATGGACAGGGTTATTTCTTTGCCAAGCCTCTAACTAAGGAAGATGCTACAGAGTTGTTAGACAGCAATACTCGATGGTAATTTTATCGCAGTACGTTAATCGGTTAAGACAAGTTGATTAGATTTCTCTAGGGTAATAAGCATTGGTGACAAGTTAACGTTGTGTGTTGTTTGTCAACTAGCTCTTAGCTCTTAGCTCTTAGCTTTTAGCTTTTGAGGTATAATGAGTGATTTCTAGTTTATAAAATGTCTTGCTCGGCGATTGCAATATTAATTAGCTTGAGGCTGTATTTAGTGTTCAAAAATCAACTAAACACTATATATAGTAGTTGACTAATTCAATTTTGTCTTAACTTGTCACGATTGAAGATTAACAGACACGCTCTTGTCCCCAAGGATAGGGATTTAGTATAATACCTCTGCCTCAGTTGACAATTTTCTGCGTATTATTGCCCATTAATCACTGATAAATACCAATAAATATTGTGTCTGAATCATTAAGCGAGCGCTATTTTGCCTTAATCGACCAAATTGTCGATCTTACTCTTCAGGGAAAAATTAGTTCCTTTGAGCGAGTCTATAAGATACTGGTGGAACAGGTAGAGACTGGCACAGGGGAAATATTAGAACGCTGTCTTAACCAACGTATGGAGACAACTAAGGCGCAGTTGGATACTAAACTTAAGGCGGCGCGAGTCTTAAGAGCGTTACAAACTATTGAAAAACAATGGTTGCGTTGGCAGGAAGAAAACCAAGTCAATGCCGATATTTCTGATGCTGCTCAAGAAATTTTGGCCGTCGAGCCTGAAGATTATTTTTTGGCAATGGTAAATGCGATCGATCCCAATCAAGATAATGCTTTAAGCATCGATCAATTAAATAAATTAGCTGCAAGTTTGAAAGCGGCGGCAGATAAAGAAGTGGATCCAGAACTAGCTCAAGATTGGCAACAGTTAGCCACAGGCATTACCGAAGGTTTAAAATCCTTTACGGCTTTAGAAGGAGATTTAGTAAGCTGGATGTATAGTTCAGGAAGTGACTTTTCGGGTTTTGGTGCAGAGAAACCGAATCCCTGGAGTATTTGGGCGCAGAAAGTATCTAGTCCCCTACTTAAGCAATTATTTCAGACTTTAGCTCAAGAACAATCAGCGATCGGCTTTGCTGGTGCGCAGAGCGCAATCGCTTTTGCTAGAGTTGCCAGTAATTTAGAATTAAGAGCCTGGGTAGAGTTGGCGATTGTGCTGCAATATCTCCAACAAGGTTTAATTACCTGGTTCGATCAGCAGCCTTATAATTCTAAGTTTGGTAAGGAGCTTTCTTATAGTACTTTTCTCAGTTTTGCTTATATTTGGTGTCAATTGTGGCAAGTATTTATCAACAGTCAACCTGCATTAGCCGATGGGTGTTTTTTGGTAATGCTGCAAATTTTGCGGACTTTTGCCCAACGACCAGATTTTCCTCTTTATAGTGGTGTGTTTGCCTCTTTTTCTGGAGAATATTTACAGGATACCCTCGATTATTTTGATGAACCCCTCAAGCAAGTAGAAGGAACAGAAGAAAAAGCCCGTATTTTAACTTTATTAGGCTATTCTCAGCGGACTATTGGTGCTTATGACAAAGCTATTATTTTTCATGAGGAAGCCTTAGAAATCGCTATACAAGCTGATGATTACCCCTGCGAAATTGCCAACCTCAATCACCTTAGTCGTACCAATGTTAATCAGAAAAACTATAGCGGGGCGATTAACTACAGCCAAAGAGCTTTGATTGCTGCTCGTCAGGTAGGGGATAAATTAGGGGAAGCCAACGCTTTAGTTAACCTGGGTTATGCTCAAGTATTTGCCGCACGACAGTCAGATAGTATGGCAATAGAAAACTACAGCGAAGCAATTCGTTACTTAGAACAAGGAGTAGAATTAGCCAAAAAACAAGGAGACTTTCAGAGCCAATCTTTTGGTTACAGTAGCTTGGGAATCGCCTACGTTATTTTAGAACAGTTTACAGCAGCGATCGCATCTCTAGCCAAAGGCGCAGAATTAGCCCAGTATTCTAGGGATGTTTATCTCCAAGGTTTAAGCTTTTCCTATCTCGCTGAAGCCCACTACAGCATTGAAGATCGAGGAGCAGCGATCGCTTATGGTAGTCTGGGAATGTATCTCCTCAATCAAATAAATTCCGTTGAGTGGCGACAGGTTGCGGGGTTACTGTCAATCTTACAAGGACAAGTCGGACAAGAAGAATTTAACAAGATCTTGGGGCAACAGCGATCGCCAATCATCGCCTTAATTGGTGTTGATGGCTATGATTATGTTCCTAAGTTATTGGAAGAATATAAACAAGGTTGAAGCTTTTAGCTTTTAGCTTTAAATCCATAATTTGAATAGAATACAAAAAAACTCAAGTCCTCAAAACAGATAAAATGCAGGAGATATTAGACCTCAAAGAAAAATTATATCAAGGAGATATCCAGGCAGCGATCGCGATTTGTGATGAGTTAGAAACAATGGGAAGACAAGATAAAATTAATACTTTAGAAAGTTTTCTCGTAGTTTTAATTATTCATTTAATCAAAATTCAAGTTGAAAATAGAGTTACAGCAAGCTCGACAGAATCAATTAGAAATAGTCTACTAGAAATAAAAGACCGCAACCAACTAGGTAAAAAATCTCACTATATTAAACAAGGTTGTTGGTCAGAACATTATGACAATAAACTATATCGAGCAATAATCAAGGCAGCGAAAGATGTATTTGGCGGCATTGAAATCAAGAATTTAAAAGCCAAAATAAATCATGCTGATTTAAAAATTCAAACTTTGGAACTGCTTAATTTAATCTATGTTCTCGATGAAGAAGAGATTGTTGAAACAATAGCAGCAAAATTTGGTTAGCGATCTTGATAGGTAAATGCAAAATGCCTTAGAGTGTAGAATTGCAATTAGCAGAACCCTTGGGAGTACGAGTATCGATATTATCTGTAGCATAAGCAGTTAGAATAATCTGACCATCTTCAGTTTTAATTACGCCTCTGGCTGGCATAATATTACCAATGCGAGTAGGAATAGGTTTGATATCTAAATGCTGAACTTGTTGATTTTGGGTGCTAGTTTGCCCATTAATCAAGATCGAGTCAGCTATAAAAGGTGCTGTCGGTTCGGCTGGAATGCCACCTTTGCCTTTAATCGTTAAACCACTTTTAGCCGCTAATTCACGATCGCTCCGGCAAGCTTGAGCAGTTGTTTGTTCTGGTTGCACTATATTTTGCGGAGTTTCTACTAATCCTCTAGTTACATCCACATCGGGAGTGTTGATGCTTACTTCCCCATCTACACCACCACTAGCATCGATATCGTTGGTGCGATCGCTTTGAGGACGTGCTTGAATACCAAAAACGCCTTCTGCATCAATAGAAATTCTACCTCCCACACCTTCTTGAGCACTGGCAATAATATCGCTATTCTGATTGGGGCTGGCAATGATAAAGTTAGTATCGATATCGATGTTCCCACCATTGGCAATTCCTGTGGCTGCGGCTGAAATGAGACTTTCGTTGCTGAGGTTGATAGTATCGTCAATTTCTAGTTTGATATTACCTCCCGTACCTGCTGCCGTCTCTGCGTTTAATGTTCCTCGGTTGAGATCGAGAGAGTTAGCGGTAATAGTTAAATCTCCTGCTGCACCCAAAGCTGAAGCACTGGTATTGATTTCTCCTCCATCACTGACAGTTAAGCTGTTAGTAATCAAATTTATATTTCCTGCATCGCCATTGCTTTCCGCTCGGGTAAATATACTGCTTTTGACTGGTTCGCCGTTGATATCTCCAATACCAGTAACTTCTACAGATTCAGTAGCATCAATATTGAGAGTGCCACCATCACCTCTTGCAGGATCGATATCGATATTTTCTACTCCCACTAAAGAACCCGCAGTAATTTGTCCCCCATCACGAAGAATTAATTGATTAACGTTAATATTTCCCTCACCTCCATCACCGAGACCAAAAGTATCAGCAGAAATGACTGCACCTTGCTCGACAATTAACTTTCCTGTATTTAAAGTTAAATTGCCCCCATTCCCAGTAGAGGGAATTATTTCCCCAGTGAAAATCTGTTCTCCTGTGTCAAAGTCGGTGGATTCAACTTCTTCAAATGATGGTTCAACACTAACAAAAATCCCACTTCTACCTTCTCCTTCCAATTGTGCTGAGGGAGAAGTTTCAGTTAGCAAGATCGAATCAGAAGCATTAATCGATAAATTTCCGCCATTGCCATCATTGCGAGCCGCGGTTCCAATTTGAGCCCCATCGCCGATCGCAAGTCTTGGAGTATTAATTGTTATATCTCCAGCGTTTCCAGCAGTGGGAATGGAGAAGAATGGAATTCCAACGTTGGAACCTATACCACTAGGATTATCATTATCTGGATTAGTACCGTTGAATTCAATTGATTCGGAAGTATTGACAATTATATTGCCAGCATTACCAGGACCAAATGTATCAGTTGTAATTTGCGCTCCTTCATTTAAACTAAGTTTTTCTGTGTTGATGGTTATATCGCCACCATCTCCCGTCCCGAAGTCAAAAACTTGAGCAAAAATAAGTGAAGTTTCCGCAATTATTTCAGAAGCATTAATATTTACATCTACTCCTTGACCACTCCCCCCATTATTAAAACCACCTATATTCGCATTATTAGTCATAGTTAATTTTGGGGTATCAATATTGATACGGCTCCCTTCTCCTGTAGCATCACCGGAAACGTTACTGAAAATTTCAGTAACGTTTGGGAAATTTACTTCTGGGAAATCGCCATCTAATGTTAAAGATTCAGCAGCAATGATGTTGACATCACCAGCTTGACCTTCAGATGTAGTAATACCAATGCTACTATCTTCAATCAGACTTATATTTTTTCCTTGTACTTCAATATCGCCGGTATTTGCTCCACTACTTGGTACCGAAGCATCAGAAGATAGGCTGATATCTTGAAAGTTAGCTACTTCTTCGTAGCCGAAATCAAAACCTTTTTCAACGGGAGTTATACTGACAATACTATTTTCAGCGACGCTTCCTAACTCAATACGTCCTCCTGTTGTTGAAATAGAACCACCGTCAATAAATACATTTCCTCCTATTAAGGCTAAAGTTTCGTCTGCTGATACGCTTAGTCCGGTTAAATCATCGGAAAAATCATCGGGAGTACCACTATCATCTGGAAACACAGAACGATTAACAATATCTCCTGGACTATCCCTGAAATTCAATCCAATCGGGGCATTGATGGTTAGTAAAGGAGGAGCTTGAGGATCGGTAGCACTATATTCAATGTCATCAGGAAACAAAAGACTATCAGCAGTGCTTCCTAAGAAAGAACCACCAATATCTAATCTGGAATTAGGACCAAAAATAATACCTGCGGGATTAATCAGAAATAAATTAGCAGTCCCGTTAGCCCTAATTGCACCTTCGATGTTGGAGATGTTTCCTCCCGTAACTCTGGATAGAATATTGGAAATTGTATCGGCATTATTGAAAAAAGCTTCACCGCCAGTAGGGACAGAAAATTCTTGAAAACTGTGAAAGAGATTGCTGCCTCTGGTAGTACCACCATCAATCTGAATCACATCACCTTGAGGAGTCACCACAGAATTCTCTGGTAAGGTAGCATCAGGTACAATCTGTGCCTGAATTGAAACTGGTGCTAAACATCCAAATACAGTGATCCCTTGTATAAGGCGAGTATATTGCTTGTTCATAATATTTATCCTTACTTATTCTGTCCGATTTGGAACTTAATCTAGTTCCCTAAATCCCCTGCCCCCGTGACCTCCAACATAGGAGGTAAATTGGGGGGACTTTTAATACCAATTTCCTAAACTCCAGCTACAAATCAATCTCCGCGTCTCCTTTCCCCGCGTTCCCCTGTCAATCATCTGTAGTCAATTTAAATGAAAACGGTATAACTCTTGTTTCCCCCAGAATTGCTACCGTGTACACATAAGTCATGTCTCAACTTATCTGTTTGGTTTGACAATGGATCTAGCCCCCTAAATCCCCCAAACTTGGGGGACTTTCAACAGCTAATTACTCTTGATTACCCCCAGAATGCGGGGCTAGGGGGGCTTAGATCGAGTATGTCAAGGTTATTTATCAACTTGTGTGTACACCTTAGGACATATCCAAGATGTATCTCACTTAACCGAAAATTGCTATATGGCAATTTATTAAAAGGAAAGTTTATACCATTGATGTAGTGTACATTTTCCCAACAGTTTGCTGTAATCAGTTCCGACTTTTTCAGCAACTCCTAAATAAAATCTGCTTCTTCCATCATAAACAGATGATCATCATCATTTGCTATCCCAATCATAGCAAAGGGCTCATAAATTGCTCGATCTCCTGTACCTGTATGATTATTACCTGGGGCATCATCTTCGATGATTAATCGTTCAGGAATGTCAATACCACCTCGATTTATACCGGTGTTCGGATCAAAAAGACTATCCTCACCATAGCTAACTCCTGTAATCGAGGCTAGTAAATCATTATCATCTATAAACTTTATATCATTTAGAGCAGACCCCGTAGCCTGACCTCCGCTTATTTCGAAATCTGTCTGTCCATCTCCATTTGCATCAATTTGAAAACCAGGAGCATTACTTGCATCCTCAATAAATAGAGTCAACTCAGTGACTCCCCCACCCTCAGTGCTGCCCCCCAATGCTCCTAATTCATTTGCTAATAATTCATTGCCATCAATATCAATAGTATATTCAATTCGATCTACATTAACATCTGGATCTACATCAGCATCCACAAATCTTGTTGTTAAATCCAAAGTTAAGGGCTCTTCTAGGCCTGGGGTTACTGAGGTAAAGTCCTCGTCTGTTTCCCCTAAGTCACGGTCAGCAAATAAATTTGTAATATTAACTACTTGGCTATCGCTACCATCGGCTTCGACACCTTCTGCCTCAAAACGAGCTTGAAAGTTTTCGACTGCTCCTTCAAAAGTAAATGATCCGTCATGATTACTTACAGGCTTTCTTAATTTATTGTTCTCATCAATCGTATATAGCTCGAATTGATAATTAACATCCAAATCAGCATTTAGACTTCCAAAATATCTTCCAGCCATGACTTTTTATTCTCCTTATTAGGTATTTTTTATGTGTGTCGCGCGTACTAAGTAATAAGGGCTTTGTTACATAAATTAAGTCCTTACAATTAGGCTAATGTTTCTACCTTGAACTTGAATATTTCCAGCGTTCTTGACCTATTTCTATTGCTTTTACCTCTTCTTAATTTATTTTTTTCTAGGGTGGAAGAATTAACTGGAGAAGTTTTTCATATTATTTAAAAAGGCTTGCATAGGTAGATCCAATCTTCGAGCGATAACGGATTTACTATGTTTGAATTGTCAGTCCAGTCAATTTTGCTACCCTAGTTTTTTAGCTTGAATTAAACAACAAGAAATTCAAATAAAATAGTTAGTTTACCTATATCAAAAGAAATAACATGGCAGCATGGATCGAGAAAAGGGGAAAAATGTGGGTTATTTAAAAGGTTAATGTGAGATTTTGTGGGAATTATCTTGAAAATTCAATCTCTCCAGTTAATTACTATTAAATTCTGAACTCTTTGAAAGTGCTTGACGTTGTTCGTAACAACTATGGTTTTGTGCTGCAAACCTATAGCAGCAATCATCGTATCCCAATCTCCAATAGACTTGCCTTTTTGCGTCAAATCCTGTTTAATTTCTGCTGCTAGCAAAGCTGATTCTTCGTCAAAAACTAGATTTTGAGCTTGTTTAAACAATAATCTTAGTTGCTCGCCATATTTTTTATGTGCTTGAGGATTTTTGAGCGAACCATAAAACAACTCATATTTGGTAATGCTGCTAATTGCAACCAGACTGTGGTGATGACGTTTGATATTCTGAAGAACTTTGGGATTTCCTTTCAGGTAATCAGAGACAGTATTGGTGTCCAATTTAGTCCCTATTGTAATCTACCATATACAATATACCAGTTTTTATTTTTTATAGTTATTCCAAATAAATGAAGCTGAGTTAGCTAATTGGATCGAGCAAAAGTCGGTAAAGATGGCGAGTTAAGTAGGTAGGCAGAATTAAATATAAAACCAAAATAAAAAAGAACGAAGTCAGGAGTAAGTGTCTTTTAACCTACTACCTACTACCTACTACCTACTACCTACTACCTACTACCTACTACCTACTACCTACTACCTACTACCTACTACCTACTACCTACTACCTACTACCTACTACCTACTACCTACTACCTACTACC
>JASJDX010000157.1 GCA_030064975.1 Pleurocapsa sp. MO_192.B19 | reverse complement strand
TCTAGTACTCTAACAAGTTTGAATTGAGGGGTAAATCTTCTGACTCCGAACTCCGAACTCCGAATTTCGAACTTTTTTGAGCATCCATCATTTCAAAATTGGCAGACTACTAGTGTAGTCCCTAGGGGTGAGTATTAGGTTGAAAGCGCTGAAGTAGTCTTGCAGTGTTCGTTGGTCTACAGGAGTTTTACGCCTAAGTACCCTCGAAAGGGTATGGAGGCTGAGTCCCGTCAGCTCATTCAAGTCTTCTAGAGTGTAGGGTTGTTCTCTGTTGGCTTCAATTTCTGGCTCTTCCGTAATTCCCGTGGTAAGCACTAAATATAGTGTTGTTGTTAAGAAGATGAATAGTTTGGGATGATCAAGATATCAGATTAACGGTGGTGGTCATGATGGATAACTCGATTCAAATCCCCCTCGACTTGCCCGATGTTCGTATCTTAAAAGTATCGAAAACGGAAGAGGGGTATTGGCTCATTCGTGTTGAGAGCACTCTTAAAGGTACAAACTGCCGTAAATGTGGTCGAAAACTAACACAGTTCCATGGCTATGACCAAGCTATTAGACTGAGACACTTACCAATATTTGAACAACCAGTATTCATTGAATTGAGACCGAAACGTTATAAATGTCCTGATTGCCGAGGAAAACCAACTACCACCCAAAGACTAAGTTGGCACGACCTACGTAGTCCTAATACCAAACCCTACGAACGATGGCTGCTAAAGTTTCTGGTCAACTCAACTGTGGTAGATGTAGCGAACAAGCTGGATATCAGTGAAGAGACGGTCACGGGAGTACTCGACCGTTGGGTTACAATCAAGGTAAACTGGGATAAATTTAAACGGATTGAAATACTGGGAATCGATGAGATTGCACTGAAACGGGGACACCGCGATTATGTGGTGCTCATAACAACGCCCTCGATACCTCAAGGAGTTGAAGTATTAGCCGTCCTGCCCGACCGGAAGAAAGAGACTGTGGTCAAATTCTTCGCCTCAATTCCCGTCCGTCTTCGCAACAGCATCGAGCGGGTATGTACTGATATGTACCTGGGATTTGTCAACGCAGCACGGGAGCAACTGCCACGAGCTCACATCATAATCGAGCGCTTTCATGTAGCGATTGGCGAAGCCACTGCGCGGAGCGCAATCGCTTATCATAATTGTGCCGAGCTCTGTACGTCGACAGGAACTCAAGCTGCTTAAGGAGCAGTTATCCGAGAAAGAGTATAAGCTGCATCAAAGGTGCTCCCTGGCCCTTCCGTAAATCCCTTGAGCAGCTTAAGGATGAAGAATGGGAGTTACTCCAACGTCTCTTCACTTACTCGCCCAAAATGAAAGAAGCATACATCTTGCGAGAGGAATTAACAGAAATATTTGAACGCAACTATACCCGAAAAGGAGCCAAGCAAGCTATTCGTGCTTGGTGTAAACGAGCGCGTCAGAGTAAAATCTCTCAGTTCGAGTGCTTTCTGGGGACAATTGAAACAGGAGCGACGCAAAAAAGTGGCATCGACCGAACCCAGTCTATGTAAGTATTTGAGTCCAATAGGGTTGGAGACTTTTTAGGGAAACAAAGTTCTAGAATTGTCTCAAAAACTAGCGCTCGCCATACGGTGCGCTTCCGTTGCCTGAATTGGATTTAGGCACGGTCTTTTTAAATCCTCAAAGTGTTGTAATATTGAGGTGATTGACTCAAATTAAACAGAGAAAAATTGACTTAAAAAACATCAAGTTGAGTAAGTCTATCGGCAAGAATATAAATTTTTTATCAGTCGCTCCTGTCCGCAAGGTACACCAGAGAAAAATTAGACAGAGTTGGGATATATGCGATGAGTTAAAATCTCCTCAACTAAGGCATTCCACCTCCCAGATAACCATTGACAACGGCAATGTAATAAACTTTCTGCATTATGCTGTCGCCAAAATTTGCCATTTCCTTTCAGTCTTAAATTAACAGCTTGACGGATTAAACTTTCCATAGCTCCACTGCCTAATGGAAGTTTAAGTTTAGCTATTAAATGATAATTAATTCGTTGAGCTTTCTCCAGTTTGACTAGATGATTAATTTCACAAGTTCACGGAATCAACCATATTTTTAGCTTCTTCTTTTAGAGAAATCATTGATTGAATTAGTAAGGATGTTTCCCCCTTTTTAAGTTGCTTACAAGCTTGTTTAAACCAAGCTTGTTTTTCCTCCTTTTTATCAAAAGCAGCTTCCGCAAAGGATGATAAATGTTCCGTAACATGATAAAAATCCTGAAGGTAGTAAGTAGTTTTTGATTCACAACCCAATCTTTTCAGTAATGGAGGTATGTCTTTCCACATCCATTCTGCCCCATCAGCAATAAATAAAACGCATTGAGCTTGATTAATTCCTAACTGAACTAAATACATTTCTAGAAGACTTAATAACTCTTTTGACTTGCCAAAAGTGCCATCATTAGTAATCTGAACTTCTCCAGTTTTTATTTTCTTACCTTTCTCATCTACCGCATAAATGGTGAATAATTTAGGTTCAAACCATTCTCCTTTATATCGACGACGGTTCGTTTTTTTATTTCGTCTTTTTCCTTGATACTCGATGAGTCTAGTTCGTCCACCATCCAGGGAAATAACTACTCTTTTTCCTTTAAGGATATTTGTTGAGGGTAAATTTCTTCGTTCTAGATGAAATATTTTGGAGCGTCTTTGACTTAAAGCTTGTTCACAAAACCTATAAGTTAAACGAGAAATTCTTCTAATACTAAGAGCAATTCCCCAATCTTTTAAAGTTAACTGAGCCGTCTCAAAAGAACTCCTCATTGTTCCATATTCAGCTACAGTTGACCAAACTAATGGAGTAACCTTTTGTTCCAAACCTAACCATCTTAAAAAAGGACAAAAACCTTGCCCTTTGGGTTTTTTTTGAGAATCTTTACCACTTGTTCTTTCTACTACATACGGCAACTTTAACTTAACTATTACATTACCAATTGTTAAAATTGTCCAGGTTTTTGACCCATTTTTCCCCGTTTTTTTTCGCCACCAACCTTGGGTTTGATTAATAGCTCTTAACTGTGCTTCGTGGCAATTCGAGAGTTTTTTGAGTAAAATAGCTATACATTTTCCCCCTAAAATTAACGCGGATTCTCGGATTTTTTCTTCTCTTTTCCGCAGGGTTTTACCATCCCATTGCTCTACTTTTTCTAATTCTAACAGTGGGGCGATTGGCGAAGCCACTGCCCTGCGGGCAATCGTCATTTGAAACTCTCTTAACACTTGAGCTAGACTATCGGTAGTTATTTTTAAATTCATCGGGCACATTTGTTGACTCAACTAAAGCTCTTAATCTAGCTTAAACTGAGTAAGCAGTTATTTTTGCCCATTTTTTGCCTCTTTCAATTAATAAGCTTCTCTGGGTGTTAAATAACTCTATCCCTCTCCAGTTTTAACCTCTTTTACTCCAGAGCGATCGCTCATCGGACTCACAAAACACCTGGATGCCAAGCTATCAGAAAGCTCTTCCGAGCAGCAAGTTCTCTATTCATTTTCCCACCTTGGATCAACTGGGTTCGGTCAATGCCACTTTTTTGCGTCGCTCCTATTATCTCTCTAATATATCGAGTTTCTTCTTTTCTATCCCATCTTATGTGTTTAAAAGCTCTCCATCTATTGGCTCTCACTTTTTGCCCTTTTGGTAGCCAGACTCCATGATTGCTGAGGTGATTGACTAATAAAATGATGTAATCACGATCGCATTTTCTAATCCTACTACTCTGGCGATTGGCTCTGCCACCGCCCGAAGGGCGATCGCTGGTAAACTTTTCCTTTTAAGGTCACTTATTAATCCCAACTGAAGATATTTAAAAGATTCATAGGCTCTCACTTCTATGAATAAATCTCTATATAATTCACAATAAGTATCTACACATTGAACTGTTGGTCGAGGCGAATGAGGCTTAACCATACTCTCTGTCTGGGTTTCAAGCTTTTTTTCTCATTTTATCTTACCTACTTTGACAGAAGAGAGTTAAAAAACCTGGATTCAAAAGCGATCGCTAATTGCCTTTAATTTTTCTCCCTGTAGCTGTACCGAGTCAGATTCTGAACTTGTTTCTATTGCTGCTAATTCTTGAATTAACTGATTTTGTAGCTCTATCTGCTGAAAGTCTTCTGCCTTGAGGGTCATTTCTAGGGCATCGTACCATAGACCAGTCGAACTATAGAGATCTACTAGCCTACTTGTAACATTAGTCTTACTTAAGGCGGTTTTTAATTCTGGGGGGGGAGCAACAACTTCAATCTGCTACAGCAGTAGTAGCAACTGTCATCAGGAAGCAAACTAAACAGCTAGTTAACCAAGTGGATTTTTTTAGCCGATGAAGATTGTAAAGAGATAGTTTCATGGTTGCTATTTCCTAATTAACTATTAAGCCGTAGCAATTTCTTATTTTAGAGAATTAGTGTTCTCTAAATGATATTTTTGTTGCGTTAGTTGTTGCTGCATCCACTGATTAAATAGCTCATCCCTCAGACGCTTGTGCATAGCGCGATTGCATTGTGCCGTAACATATTTCTCCAGACGCAAGATAATATAACAGTTCAAATTTTCCTTAGCAATTCTTTTGGCAGAAACTTATCTAAAAACAAAAGGCTACTCTTTAGAAAATGTGCCTGATGACGAATGGGCAGTGGCTTTTAATCATCAGGAATTGACTCGTTTTAGACCCAACACTGGGGGCTATATTCGCGCTGATGCCGAGGGAAATCAACTGTTATTTAATTTTCGTGCTGGTCAACAACCTTTTCGAGTATTTTCTTGGCAGCAGATTAAAAACGATAGGGTAAATCCTGAATGGATTCGCGATCGCATTGTCCTAATTGGAATAACTGCTAAAAGCATCAAAGATGTTGTTAATGTCCCAGGAATTGATGCTAGTCCTTCGGGGTTGGTTTATGGTGTAGAAATTAATGCCCATGCTGTTAGTCAAATTATCAGTGCTGTTCTCGACGGGCGATCGTTATTAAAAGGCTTACCTGAAACTGGAGAGTATTTTTTGATCGTAGTTTCAGGATTATTCGGTATTAGTCTAGCGCGTATTTTCCAGTCTCCTGGGAAAATTGTTTTTAGCTTGAGTATCGCTATAGTAATGCTCATGGGAATTAGCTATTTACTGCTTGCTGTGCTGGGATTATGGCTGCCTGTCATTCCCGCTTTTTTTGTATTATCAATTAATGGTGCCAGCCTCACCGCTGCCAATTTTTATCGCTATCAACAAAAACTAAACAAGCCCTTGATTTAGCAAAAGAGTTGGGAGGAGAATTTAAGCGATATTCTAAATCTACCCACGGGACTATTTGCGAGTTATCATGGTTATCTACTCCAAGCTGGTGGTGGCACAATCATGATATTTGAAGCTAGTGCTACATAATAATACTAAATCCTGTTGGTGTAGGTTACTTAAATAAACGAAGTAATGAGTAATGAGTAATAAGTATTGATTACTCCCCTAGTCTCCCAGTCTCCCAGTCTCCCAGTCAGCCTACATAAATAACCTCTGTCAATCGGATTTAGTATAATTCCCTTTTTTGGTCATTCCATATTTAATCAAACCTTTCACTTTTGTTGCACTTTATTATGGTTCAAAATCGGTTATTTTTACATCAGCCTATCTTTTACTTAGCTTGTATGCTTCGCTACGCGAGATAATATCGATAATTCTTTAAACACGGGGCAAGTTCATAAAAACAATAATGTTCACACACTTAGTTGGCACGCTCAATAGTTGGGTAGTTAGTTTGTGTCAATTATTGGCACTGTTTGTTATCGTCACGGGAATAGTTAAAGCCTTAATTATTTACGGCAGGCATATTTTTACTAATTCAAGTTCGGCGATCGCTTTTCAAGGAAGTCGATTGGAGTTGGGTTATGCTTTTTCTTTAGGATTAAGCTTTCTGGTTGGAGGAAGCATTTTGAAGACAACGATTGCACCATCTTGGAACGATATCGGTCAATTGGGAGCAATTATTATACTGCGAACGGTTCTAAATTACCTCTTATTACAAGCAATCGATAAAAGTTCCAACGACTCTAAGGGACAACCTTTATCATCAGATGAACAGTCTGATATTTCTCTATCGCTAAAACACATCGCCTCAAATAGCAACGATTAATTCATCAGTTGGGGTACGGGGTGCGATCGCTTTTGCTTCCCGACTAATTGCTGAGAGATCGGGTTTTGGTAAAGCACGACGATCTATTTTGCCGTTGGGAGTTAGGGGTAGAGAATCGAGCATCACGAAAGCAGAAGGTACCATATGGGCTGGTAATTGTTGTTTGAGAAAACAGCGTAGTTCCTCAACAGTCACTTGCTTTTGTTTGAGCACTAGATATGCAAGCAAACGGCGATAGCCTGGAGTATCTTCTCGCACCACCACCACAGTCTCCTTCACATCAGGATGTTGACTCAAAGCCCCCTCGATTTCTCCCAATTCAATCCTTAAACCCCTAATCTTGACTTGATTATCGATGCGACCGAGATATTCAATCTTGCCATCAGCTAAATAGCGAGCCTTGTCGCCTGTTTTATATAATTTTGACTCTCCAAACGGATTAGAGATAAATTTCTCTTTGGTTCATTGGGGACGATTAAGATAACCTCTGGCTACCCCCGCACCACCAATATACAATTCCCCCTGGTGTGAGGATAAGTTGGGTCCAGGGGAACATAAGCACCACCTGCTTTGAGGATCGCTAGGAGCGCCACGACCATTTCTATTGAACACTCTAGACAAATACCCACCAAGACTTCAGCACCAACTCCTAATTCTCGGAGATAATGAGCTAGTTGATTGGCTTGATTATTTAGTTGAATATAAGTTAATTTTTGGTCTTCAAAGACGACTGCTACAGCATCGGGAGTCAGTTCAACTTGTTGTTCAAATAGTTGATGCAGACATTTATCTTGGGGGTATTCTGCTGTGGTCTGGTTGAATTCAACTATAAGTTGGTGTAGTTCTTGGGGGCTAAGTATTTCTAATTCACTTAGAGAAGCTTCAGGATTAGCGATCGCATTATCTAAAAGAATTTCAAATCTTGCTACTAAAGTTTCAATATCTTCTACTGCAAATAAGTTTGCATCGTAATGAAACTCTAGTAATAATTCATCATGGCGACGTAAGACAGAAAGTTTGACTTTAAAGCGATCGCAACAAGCATACTGTTTATAAACACAGATGCTATTGATTTAATTTCAAATCCCTTCCAATTTAGGACTTCGAGTTTATGTTTGACCTTTTTGATTTTTATGTTTCATCGTCAAAATAACTTTGTATGTATCAGAATTGAAAGTGTTTTACTTTTTCTCTTCTCAAATACCATACTATTTAAATATTTTAATGCGTGACGTTACAACCCTGATAAAATCGTACTACTTTACCATCAATCCACACTTGGTGATCGCACTTTAGTTTCAGTCCTAATTTATTAGAAAGCGATCGCGCCCAGTAACAATTCCCGTTTTGGAAACCGATAAAACTTTTTCTAGCGGGTAAAATAATATATAGCGATAAGCTTAAGGCATGCATGGCTACGCTAGGCGAGGCAGTAAAAATGGTTGCACCACAAATCAAACCTATAGGTTTTGAGGAATTTATCAATTGGTATCCAGAAGACGGCAAAAAATATGAATTAATTGAAGGAGTTATTGTTGAAGTGCTACCTACAGGTTCGCATGAAGATATTAGTGGTTTTCTTATCGCCGAGCTAAACTTTGAAATACGCAAGCAAAATTTAGGTTATTCCATTCCCAAAAACTGTTTGCTTAAACCCCTTGCTCCTCGTTCTGGATATCTACCCGATGTAGCGGTGATAGATCGCAAATATATTCAAGATGAACCACTCTGGAATAAATCATCAGTAATTCAAAATGGTCAGACTGTTCCTCTCGTGATTGAAGTTGTTAGTACTAATTGGCGAGATGATTACGGACATAAATTTGTCGAATACGAAGCAATGGGAATTGCCGAATATTGGATTGTTGATTATCGAGCATTAGGCGCAGTGCGCTACATTGGCAAACCCAAACAACCTACTATTACAATCTGCAAGTTAATTGAAGGGGAATATCAAATGGAAAAATTTGTTAAAGGAGATCGCCTAAAATCCAACGTTTTTCCTCAACTTGAATTGAGCGTGGATGCAATTTTTCAAGCAGCAGAATAAGAATTGTTTTTTGTCGAATATTCATAAAAAAAGCGATCGCTTTACTCAGATTCAGGCTGGATAACTTCGCATTCAGTTAAATTCTTAGCTTTGCGTAAAAACTTTTGGTCAAAAGTATACATCTGCGAACACTGTTGACAACAATATTGGTATCAACAGAAATCACTGCCATTGCTCCAAAATACCTTGGTGAATTGCATTATCCATTTCAGCTAAAGTTTTCGCTTCTCCCGTATAAGGCAAACATCCTGCCACATCTTCTAATTTAGTTTCTTGAAAAGGTTGTTTGGGTTTGAGTAAGATACCATCACCTGTATCGATCGCAATTAATTCTTGTCCAGCTAACCAATGATAAGCATCCCGTAGCTTTTTAGGAATAATTACTTGACCTTTACTTGATAGCCTGATGGTTTCCATAGCAGCGAAAAGTAAGATTATAGTAAGAATTGTATCACTTGCCTAATAGAACAGGAGATTGCATTTCTCTGAAAAATTAGTTATCGCTCTATTTCTGATGATTATTTGAATCATGAGGCTTGTTAAGTAACCGATCTAAAGGATTAAACCTAAATCCTGGTGCTTGATAATCTTTAGGTAAATAATTCTCTGGCATTGTGTTCTGATTGCCATCCCTAACTGCCGAGTATTGGGGAGATAATATTTCGATACCCGCTTCATTACATTTGTCTTGAATATTTTGATGTAGTTCAGAATAAATGTTGGGCATCATGGAAGGTTGTTCGGTATAGGCATTCAATTCATAACTGACAGAGAAATCACCAAGACTAGTTTGTAAGACAAAGGGAGCAGGATCTTTAAGAATTGACGGACTCAAAAGAGCAGCTTCCTTTAATATCCGATGCACGTTACGCCAGGGGACATCATAGCCGAGAGTAACTACAGTATACAGGATTATGGGCTGATTGATATCTCGATATGCTGTAGAAAAGTTTTTAATATTTGTAGTGATTAAGTTAGCGTTAGGAATAGTAACAATCTCATTTTTGGCAGTGCGGATGCGAGTTGAAAGGATTGTTTTTTCGAGGATAATCCCAATTACATCCCCTACTTGAACGCGATCGCCTATTTGAAACGCTCTGGTATAAATAATAATAAACCCCCCAACTAAGTTGGCGATGGTGCTAGCACCACCTAAGGTAAATAAAGCACCTGCAAAAATGGAAATGCCCCGAAATGCTGGAGATTTTGCTCCTGGTAACAAGGGAAAGATAGTTGCCAAAGTTAGGGCAATGATTAATACTACTAGTAGTCGTTGGGTTGGTCTTGCCCACTCTGGATAAAATCCTGGTATAGATAGATGTCCTTGTCTGATAGCACCAAAGAAAAATCGACAAAAACGAATGATGTAGTAGGCAATAACAATGGTTAAGAGGATTGTAAATAGGTTAGGTAAATAGGCGATCGCAGCTTGACCGAGATTATCTAAAAACTCTAGCAAAGATTGAAAAACTGCTTTGCGCCAGGGTTGAGCCTGGGGTAAATGAAAAGTCAGTAAAGAGAGATAGGCAAAGAAAATTGCAGCGACAGCTAGCCAATAAATACATTTAACTAAACCCTCAACTATACTAGCTTCTTGCTCTACCGATAAAACTTGCCAATTTTGAATATTTATCGGACGAAATAAGGTTGATTTGAAGACTTCAATGCGGCGATTGATTCGATTGAGCAACTTCCGCAGCAAAATCATCAAGAGAATTAGAGCTATTGCTTCGGCGATGACTAACCCAATTTTCAGTAATAATCTTTTGCGACTGTACTTGATACGGTAACGAGCGATCGCATCTTTAGTAGTGGCTAAATATTCGTCAGCTAATTTATCCAGCGGTTTATTTGCTACCCGCGCATCAGCTTCAAGCACGGCAAAAACAGTATTATCTCTTTCGGAAACTAACCTCAATCCTTCCAATTCCAAGATTTGTATGGAATCGAGATCGATTGCAAAATTCTTGGCTACTTTTTCGATCGCTTTCGATGTTTCCTCTGCTCTATTTTTAGCAGGTATTCCTTCAATTACCGAACTAAAACTAAAAAGTCTTTCCTCATCTAATGTCACGGGGAAATTCTGCTCTTTAGGCGATGTCGTTTTTGTTTGAGCGGGAGAATTAGCTTGAGTTTGAATAGATACTTGCGTTGTTGGATCGGATTCTGTTGCTACCTGAGAAAATATTGGAGGTGTTGTTAATATAATTAGCGATACTGCCAAAACAAATAAGCTCAAAGCTCGCAAGTACTTTTTCATTTCCTGCGCCAGAATTTAAAGTTAGTTGCCTGTTGTTGATTTTCTCACAACCTCCAAAATCTTTGATTATCCTAATATTTAATTAATGACTATAGTAAATGACTATGGTTTTGTTAAACTAGATACAGGATTGAATATATATTAAGTTTGACGCGATGAAAGAAATTCAAATTTCTAAATTTAAAGCTCAATGTCTGCGCTTACTAGATGAAGTAAATCGAACTGGAGAAGGATTGACAGTTACTCGCAACGGACAACCATTAGTAGTAGTTAATCCAGT
>JASJDX010000156.1 GCA_030064975.1 Pleurocapsa sp. MO_192.B19 | reverse complement strand
TTAATGTTTCATCAGTCTGGTGGCTGTTGTGATGGCAGCACCCCCATGTGTTTTCCAGCAGGAGAGTTGATAATTGGTTCAGCGGATGTCTTCCTAGGAGAAATTGGGGGATGCCCTTTTTATATTGGGGAAGCCCAATACGAATACTGGAAACACACTCAGCTTATTATTGATGTGGCTTCTGGACCTGGAAATGATTTTTCTCTTGAAAGTGCTGATGGAGTTCGTTTTCTGAGTCGTTCCCGTTTGTTGCCTGAAGAGGGGGTTTAAATTATTTGATTTACACAAAAAGCGACGGGAAAGCCCATTGTTTCGAGCATATGGGACAGGGGGGATAAACGCCTCTGATGATGAGTCAACCCATCGCTTGCTAATTAACCTGAGTTCGGGATAAGAAAAGGGACAGGTAGTCAGCTGAAAATAAAAACTTTCTTCAATAAACCTGCCCTAGGTTTAGCGGCACGGAAGTCGGATTTGAAATCCGACTGTCCGCCGTCCGCTCGCATTCCGCGAGTTTAGACGCTTTGTTTTATGACGTAGATGATTTTTGTAATAGTTTTGAGCCTCAATGGAAAACAAAATTGTTATATCTTTACATCGACAATAAAAATGTGGTCGTCATGAAATCCCACGCATAAATGACGTGGGATGAGCTTAATTGTACTGAATCTAGATTTGATTCTTAAACAGTGGTAATATCTTTTTCTTTTAGAGCTAGTAGCTCATCAATTTTGTTATTAAAACTATCAGTGATTTGTTGAATTTCGTCCTGTAAATCTCTAGATTCATCTTCGGAAATATCGCTATTTTTTTCCTCCTTACGCACTTCTTCGATCGCATCGCGCCGAATATTGCGAATTCCAACTTTACCTTCTTCAGCTAGTTTTCCCGCCATTTTGACTAGCTCTTTACGACGCTCTTTAGTCAAAGGAGGAATGTTGAGTCTAATTAAACTTCCATCATTGTTGGGAGTTAAACCAATATCAGAAAGAGAAATTGCTTTTTCAATTTGACCCATACTTCCTTTGTCATAGGGCTGGATCATAATTGTCGTAGCATCGGGGGTACTGAGATTAGCCAAAGATTTTAGAGGGGTCTCTGAGCCATAATAATCAACCATCACACGATCTAACAAAGATGTGCTTGCTCTTCCTGTACGAATAGTGTTAAAAGACCTTTGAGTTGCTTCAACTGTCTTTTGCATACGTTCTTTTACTTCAGATAACTTCACAGTTTCCTCCTACAATAGTGCCGACAGGTTCTTTTTTGGTAGCACGCATAATATTACCGCTAACGGAAAGATCGAAGACTAAAATAGGAATATCGTTTTCTTTACATAGAGCGATCGCTGTACTATCCATCACTCTCAATTCATTAGTTAAAACGTGGTTATAGGTCAAACTTTGGTAGCGATGAGCATCAGAGTTTTTCTTGGGATCACAATCATAAATTCCATCCACTTTAGTTGCTTTAAAAATAATTTCTGCATCAATTTCAGCAGCTCGCAAAGCAGCAGTGGTATCAGTTGTAAAGAAAGGATTTCCTGAACCTGCGCCAAAAATAACCACTCGACCTTTTTCCAGGTGACGAATGGCACGTCGACGAATGTAGGGTTCAGCTACTTCCTGCATAGAGATAGCGGTTTGTAACCGATTAGAAATACCAATTCTTTCTAAAGCATCTTGTAAAGTCATAGCGTTCATTACAGTAGCAATCATGCCAATGTAATCAGCCGTTGCTCGATCCATCCCCGCAGCAGATGCCTTCATCCCGCGAAAGATGTTACCGCCACCAACGACGATCGCGACTTGTACCCCACTTTTGACCACATCCGCCACTTCTTGAGCAATTTCGGCGACTACTGTGGGATCGATGCCATAGCCCAAGTTGCCCATCAAGGCTTCGCCACTTAGTTTCAATAAAACCCGCTGGTAACTCATTCCTAGAAAAATAAACCTCGATCTTTCTTGTTATTTATCTCCCCATAACATAGCAGCTTTCTGTACTTTGTCATTAAAATTAATCAAGGCTGAGGCGTTTAGGGTTTAGGTTGCCATTGAATAGGAGTACCTGAAGGTTCAGTATAGTCTTTGGCTATTTTTTTTCCTGAGAGCATAGCCGAAATACTATCACGTAAATAATGATTAGTGACTTGGTCTATCGATTCGGCACAATCATCACAATCATCAATTCTTCCTTGATAGCGAATTACTGCATCACTGTCTAGTAAATAGACACTGGGTGTAACTTTAGCTTTGAAAGATTTAGCGACATCTTGAGTAGGATCGCGTAAATAAGGGAAATTTAAGTTTTTTTCTTGGGCATACTTTTGCATTGCTTTGATACTCTCATTAATGGAGTATGGAGTATGATTAGAATCAATTCCCATCAGGGTAAAACCCCGATCGCCAAAATCAGTTTGGATTTGTTTAAGACGTTCTATATACCGCTCGACATCAGTGCTATTGTTGTCCATAAAAACAACGGCGATCGCTTTAAACTTTCGACAATAGCTACCCAGATGATAAACTTTTTGATCGATCCCTGGAATTTCAAAATCAGGAGCAAAATTGCCTATTGTTTTCATAAATACTATTTCCTATAAAATTACTAACAACCCTCAACCAGGATTGATCTTTAATTTGCCAACACCGAATCTTGATTAATTTAAATTAATCAATTTAAATTTAAGATATGAGTGTGATTAGAATCTCTAGGATAAGCTCAATTTTTTCGATCGGCTGTGATATCCAACCAATTTGTAAACTAATTTGGCGGCAGTAAATTCTGAGACGACTAAATCTGGTGATGGTGCTAATTCCATCACATCGCAACCTATTACTTGATGCTTGGTAAATACCGCTTGTAAAAATTTAGTTAATTCATACCAATTTAGCCCTCCAGGTTCAGGAGTTCCCACTCCAGGCATTAAACTGGGGTCTAATCCATCAAGATCGATAGTAATAAATACTTGCTCTGTAGTAATTTTGGCGATCGCTTTTTCGCCCCAGTCTGGTTGCTGATAGATATCTTGGGCCCAGATCACGGGAATTTGCTGTTTTTTAATTAATTGGGCTTCTTCAAGGCAAATACTGCGAATTCCTACGGGAAGCGTCCGCAGTCCTAAGTCTAATACTCGACGCATCACACAAGCATGGTTATAGATTGAGCCTTCATAGCTGTGACGCATATCTCCATGAGCATCAATTTGAATCACAGTAAACGGCTCGCTCAAGATCTGCTGATAAGCTTTTACTATCCCTGCGGTAATACTATGTTCTCCCCCTAAAGCAATGACAAATTTACCATCTTCAATTAACTGGGATACTTTATTCGTGGTAATTTCCATCATCGCTTCTGGAGTTAAGTCGGGATTAATTTGAGTATCAGCGATCGCCCCACTTGTAAAAATACCAATTTCCTGACAAACTTCTTGTTCTAACTCAATATCATAAGCTTCTAATTGATCTGAAGCTTCAATGATCGCTGCTGGGCCATTTTGGCAACCTTGACGATAAGTGGTGGTTTTTTCATAAGGAATAGGCAGAATAACTACTTTAGCTCGATCGTAAGTTGTCTTAGCTTCTGAACCAATAAACTGTTGGGAAATCATCTTATCTAACTATAATTTGGCAGAAAATACAAAACTTTAAAAGCGGTGCTTCTACAATAAAAACCAATAGGTACAAATCAAGCAACTAATTGGATCTAGATTTGGTTTCTTAATCAGGTAAAATGCTTCATGGCGGTTTTATTAAGTCTGAGCAGACTCAATTAATCACTAGCCTAAGAGGAGTTATTCTTCTGGGTATAAATCATTGTTTTAAGTTAACTAAATTAGTATTCGGAGAATTCCATGGATTTATCTCTTATTCCTGCACAACCTAAACCTGGTGTGATTAATGTTTTAATCGAAATTGCTGGCGGTAGCAAAAACAAATACGAATTTGACAAAGATATGAATGCCTTTGCCTTAGATCGCGTTCTCTTTGCCTCAGTAAAATATCCTTATGACTACGGTTTTGTGCCTAATACTCTGGCTGATGATGGCGATCCTTTGGATGGGATGGTGATTATGGATGAGCCTACTTTTCCTGGTTGTGTAATTGCTGCTAGACCAATTGGAATGCTAGAAATGATTGATGGTGGCGATCGCGATGAAAAAATTCTCTGTGTTCCTGCTGAAGATCCCCGTTATAATGAGGTTGAATCTCTGAAAGATATTGCTCCTCACCGTTTAGAAGAGATTGCTGAATTTTTTAGAACTTATAAAAATCTGGAAAAGAAAGTAACTGAAATTCAAGGCTGGAAAGATGTAGATGCCGTTAAACCTTTGGTTGAAGAGTGCATCAAAGCTTATAAGTAATTAGCATGGTTATATTTGGTGTCTGAGAAAAATAATTAAAAATAATAAAATAATATTTTTCTGCCCAAATAACCCGATCGAATAACCTTAAGAAAAAAGTATCAGTATGCTTGTCAAATCAACTACCCGTCACGTTCGTATCTACAGTGCAGAAGTTAAAGATAATCAGTTAGTTCCTAGTGATAACGTTTTAACTCTAGATATTGATCCAGACAATGAATTTAACTGGAGTGAAGATACTCTGCAAAAAGTCTATCGTAAATTTGATGAATTAGTAGAAGGAAGCAACGGGGAGGATTTAAGTGAATATAATCTGCGTCGTATTGGTTCTGATCTAGAACACTATATCCGTTCTCTGTTGCTCGGAGGCGAAATTAACTATAACTTGGGTGCTAGGGTTCGTAACTATAGCATGGGATTACCTCGAATGGAAAGTCCTGATACTGAAGGAAAATATCGCTAAATTATTTGAGTATCAATGCCAATTCTCATAAATATTTTGTTGCAAAACGTGATGAGAATTGGACAGATTCTCTAACTTTAAGCAAGAGCTTAAAGTAATTATCAATTGTTCATTAAGACTCAAGCTACAGCATTACGATAATTAATCAAAGAACTGGGGTTAATTGCACCTTTTTCTGTGATAATCGCCGTAATTAAATTGGCTGGGGTAACATCAAAGGCAGGGTTATAAAATTCTGTTCCCTCTGGACAAATAACAGCATTATCAATGCTATATATTTCTGTAGGATCTCGTTCTTCGATCAGAATTTGGCTACCGTCGGCTAAGTCAAAGTCAATAGTTGAAAAAGGTGCGGCAACATAGAAAGGAATTTGATGAGCTTGAGCAGCGATCGCTAGAGAATAAGTTCCAATTTTATTAGCTGCATCACCACTAGCAGCAATGCGATCTGCCCCGACGACAACCACATCAATCATTTTTTGCTGCATACAATGAGCAGCCATACTGTCTGTGATTAGGGTTACGGGAATGTTTTCTTGTACGCACTCCCAAGCAGTTAATCTTGCTCCTTGTAAACGGGGGCGAGTTTCATCAGCATATACCCTAGCTAAACGTTGTTCCCGCCAAGCAGAACGAATCACACCTAAAGCAGTACCATAACCAGCAGTAGCTAGAGAACCCGCATTACAATGAGTCAAAATTCTTAACTTATTTGGTGTAGCAGGTAAAACCATCAAACCATGATCGCCGATCGCCTGACAAGTCGCCAAGTCTTCTGCTTGAATAGCCTGGGCAGTTCTTAACAGAGTAGTTCTAATATTTTCAATTGTGTCAATCTCTTCGTAGGCAATTTTTAACATTCGGGAGATCGCCCAAAATAAATTGACTGCTGTCGGGCGAGTTTGACGTAATAAGGAGGCTACTTGTTCTATATGTTGCAGAAATTCATGGCGATCTTCTGTCTCAATTTCTGTTGCACCTAAATATATTCCGTACGCTGCGGCAACTCCTATAGCTGGCGCACCACGAACAATCATGGTTTTGATTGCCTGTGCCATATCAGAACTACGACTAATTTCAACTCGGCTATATTCCCCTGGTAGGCGAGTTTGATCGATTAAAGATACCTTGTTTTCTTGCCAAATGACAGGGTAAATATGATTAGATACTATCTCCATAAAAATATTAATTACGATGTTTGTTTATACTTAAGAGTTCTTCTAATATTTTTAGTTGAAACTTAATTAACCAATTCATAGAATAACATTTTAGTCACTTTGAATAATATTATGCTTAAACTATTTTTGCTCCTAACTGTCTGCCTTGATTTTTGATAGCGATCGCTCATTGTTTGAAGAACAGCTAAAGGATGGCTTTACTATTTTCATTATAGAAAAGCCATCCTATTTGGAGGAGGTTAAATGAGAACTAACACTCTACGCTTTGTTTATATTGTTTATATAGCATTTCTCAAATTAGTAAGATACACTAATCAAAATTTAGTAAGCTAAGATTGTTTCAACTCTCTGCATCAACTATAAAAGAATTAATTAGAATCACTATAAAATAACCAGTAGGAAAAATATCCCGCTTTTAGGTTATGTCAACTTTTGCCTCTCTGGAGGAAGCTTTAAAACATTTTTTTGGTTATGATACTTTTCGCCCTGGACAGAAGAAAATTATTGAAGCAGCATTGCATAATAAAGATCTACTGACAATAATGCCCACTGGCGGGGGTAAATCTCTTTGTTTCCAGTTACCAGCTTTACTGAGAAATGGTATTACTATTGTTGTCTCTCCTCTAATTGCTTTGATGCAGGATCAGGTAGATGCTTTGCAAGATAATGGAATTAATGCAACTTATCTCAACAGTACCCTAGAATACGATGAAAGGCGATCGCGACAGATAGCCATCTTAAAAAATCAAATAAAATTACTCTACGTTGCCCCTGAAAGACTATTAAACGAAAGATTTGGCTTGTTTCTCGAACAAGTAGCAACTAAGGTCGGAATTTCGGCGATCGCCATTGATGAAGCCCATTGTGTGTCGGAATGGGGACATGATTTTCGCCCTGAATACAGCAAGTTAAAATTATTACGCCAACGCTATCCTCAGATTCCCCTCCAGGCACTTACTGCCACCGCCACCAAAAGAGTGCAACAAGATATAATTCAACAACTCAACTTGCGATCGCCTGATATTCATGTTGCCAGTTTTGATCGCAGTAATATTTATTACGAAATACAGCCCAAGGATCGTCATATATACCCCAAGTTACTTCGCGCTATCCGTGCAGAATCAGGGGCTGGTATAGTTTATTGTCTCAGTCGTAAAAGTGTCGAAGATGTTGCCAAAAGATTACGATGTGATGGTATCAAAGCCCTTCCTTACCATGCAGGATTATCAGATCGAGAACGGAGTAGTAATCAAACCAGTTTTCTCAGGGATGACATCCAGGTAATTGTAGCCACCATTGCCTTTGGGATGGGAATTAATAAGCCCGATGTACGTTTTGTCTTTCATTACGATTTACCCCGCAGTCTAGAAAATTTTTATCAAGAATCAGGGCGGGCAGGGAGAGATGGTGAACCATCTAAATCAATATTATATTTTAGTTTAGGCGATCGCAATAAAATTGAATTCCTGATCAAACAAAAACCCGAGCAAAATGAACAAAAGATTGCCCTACAACAGTTACGTCAAGTAATTGACTATGCAGAAGGAAATGATTGTCGTCGTAAAATTATTCTGCGCTATTTTGGCGAGAGATACCGAGGCAATTGTGGTCAGTGTGATAATTGTCTGAATCCTAAACCCATCGAAGATTGGACAGTAGAAGCGCAAAAATTTCTTTCCTGTGTTGCCCGTTGTCAGGAAAAATTCGGGCTAAATCATATTGTAGATGTCTTAATTGGCTCACGAAAGCAAAAAATATATCAGTATGGACATCATCTATTATCTACCTACGGTATCGGTAATGGTCGAACTGCTGATGAATGGAAAATGCTAGGACGAAGTCTTATACATCAGGGTTATGTAGGACAAACAACTGATGGTTATCCTATTCTTAAATTAAATAAACGCAGTTGGGAGATTTTCCGCGATCAACTACCAGTCAAAATTGCCGTTGATAAAAATAAAACCAAAACTACAACTACTTATAATCCTCATAAAGCAGAAGCAGAATTACTATTTGAGAAACTAAGAAAACTCCGTAAACAAATCGCCGATCATAACTCCCTTGCCCCCTATATGATTTTTGCCGATTCCAGTCTCAAATTAATGGCACAAATACGCCCTAAAACCCTAGCTGATTTTGCCAATTTATCGGGAGTAAATGAATATAAAGCTCAACAATACGGTGATAGTTTTATCTCAGCAATTCGAGAATTCAACGAAAAAAACAAACTACCCGTTAGTCTCCCATCTAAAAGTCAACTAGCTACCCTGCAATTACATCAACAGGGTTTGAGCGTGGTAGAAATTGCCGAAGAGCGAGGTTTTGCTGTGTCAACAATTAGTAGTCATCTCAGTGAACTAATTGAAATGAATCAACCAGTTTCTCTCAATCAGTTAGTTACCGCCGATAAACAACAGGTGATTATCAAAACCATTGAACAGGTGGGAGATATTACTCTAAAAACTATCAAAGATAAATTAGGCAATGACTATAGTTATGACGAAATCAAATTAGTTCGAGGTTGGTGGCGTAGTCAGAGATAAGTCATTAGGAGCGATTTGTAAATTGCACTGACTACAAGAAATTGTACTTAAAATAATTGCCAGTCTTTACTGCTTAATCTTTTTAGCTGCTGGAGGCGTTTACTGCAATAAAAATCATCTAATCTTGACCAGTTGTGGATTTCTGTGGCATTGACATTGATTGCCCAAGCCCAAATATGAGCCATTTGGGTTAAAGCTTGCAAAGACTCTAGTTCTTGAGCGGTAAGTTTTTGTATTTTTTGGTAGCCCGCAAAAAAGGCATCTCTGATTTTACCCTTGATCCCAGACTTAAGAGAGACTTGCAGAAACTTAGCGATGTCAAAAATACGCCAACCATAGCCACATTGATCAAAATCAAACAGAGTAATCTGATTATCCATGGTAAAGTGGACGTTACCACTGTGAGGATCACCCCAACAAACGCTCCAGAGAGGGGCTGTTTGTTCCAGACAGGCTAGTTGCTGTTTAATCTTGGCGATGGTATTGGTTAAATAACTTAAATCTTTAGTTCTGTGGCGTAAATAAGGACTGATAACTTCTAGGGAATCATCAAGCAAATATTTAAGATTTAAGGGCTGACGTGGAGTTTGACTGTTAAATTCCAAAGACACTTGATGAATTTTACTCAAAGTTTGACCCATGATTGTACTTTGGTCGATACTCAAGTCTCCTAAGGGTACTTCTCCTGGAGCATAAAGAAACAGTGAACCGTAGCGATCGCCTTCTACGGCATGAATAGTCACAAATAGCTTGCCATCTTGGGTTTTGAGAGGATTAGCAACAGGAATGTTTTGCTGAGCGAGAAAATCGAGGAATTCTAGCTCGAACTGAATATCGGACTTAGAACGCCAATGATGATGGGAAACTTTTAAGATATATGACTGGGTTGCTGTTTCTATCAGATAAATATCACTTAAACCACGATTCCAAAATACACACCGATCTATTACTCCTAGTTGGTATCTAGTGAGTACCCCCTCTATTAACGCTTGAGGAGAGAGAGTTGAATAGATGGCGGGAAATACACCCATCGCTACCATCGAGAATTAGACCCTTTACTAACTAACTAACTACAGGTTAATTTGTTCAAACTAGCAGCTTGATCAGGAGGTGGATAGTATGAAGATTAAAACTTCTTGTCTGCTCTATGTTCCTGCTGTTGACCAAAGCTCATTGACAAACATATCCCTCTAAGTTACCTGCTATCTAGCCCCATTTAAGTATCATTTGATACTAACTGGAGTTTGGACTGAAGTTTGACGAAAAAATCCCAAAAAGGGAGTAAATAGAAAAAAATAGTCAGCTTTAAAAATGAAGCTAGAATCCTTAACGCTCAAGCGCTATTGGGCTAGGCGGACTCGAACCTTTATATAATGCTCTGTCAACGGTTATGCGTTGACTCAAACGCTTGCTCACTAACGTTTAGAAGCAAAGTGAGCAAAAAGTGAGCAAAGATTATAATTACGAGATTGGTTACGAAACTTTACGAAAAGACTGGGAAGTCTACAAAAAACAAACTCCAAGAGGCGTAACCTTGGTTAAAGGAGGCAATAACATTTATCTTCAGTTCAAGACTCCAAATACTAGAAGGAGTAAATATCAGTGCAATTGTACTTTTAGTATTGACGGCATGATAGACGCTGTTAGGAAAGCTCATAGGGTAGCAAACAGACTAAAAAGCCTGAATAGTGAAACTGAGTTCTGGCAATGGTACAACAAGGAAATCAAGCAAGAAAGCCAGCTAGCAGACGACCAAATAACTTTTGGAGAAGCTATTAAAAAAGTGGAAGATGACTTTTGGAGTAAACCAAGTAGAACTAAAAGGAAAAGAGATAAGAGTAATCCTAGCGACTTAAATAGTTGGGATAAGACCTACGGTACTTTTTATAGGCATCTACCAAAAGACAAAATAATTAATTTGGATGATATTCAAAAAGGACTAGGTAACTATACAAAAGGCTCTAGGACTTACAAATACTTTGTATCAGCTATGAAAAAACTCTGTAGAACAAACAGGCAACAAAGTATTTTTGAAGCTTTAGAAGACATAGATATTACTCAAACTATTTTCACTGAACTACAGACCACTAAGAGTAATCCAAGAAAAAAGTCATCCAATAGCTAGACGCTACTTACCGGGATTTCGACAAACCATTTGTCTAATCCTGGTAAACGTTGAAACTGCTTCTCCAGC
>JASJDX010000155.1 GCA_030064975.1 Pleurocapsa sp. MO_192.B19 | reverse complement strand
AACTTGACTAAATAACGTTAGTTTTTACCCTAAAATTTCAGATTATGCTTATGCCCTATAGAACGAACCCTAAGCATACTTGTATTGCTTAAAACTAAGTTTTTATTTTCCTGCTATGGATCGAGACTAAGGCGATCGCTAATCATATCGCTCATAGGCAGCTACAATTTTCTGTACTAAAGGATGACGTACCACATCAGCTTGAGTTAATTCACAAAAAGCAATTCCTTCAACCTGACGTAATATTTTCCGCGAGACAATCAAACCTGAATCTTGATGAGTAGGTAAATCAGTTTGGGTAATGTCTCCTGTTACCACCATTTTAGAACCAAATCCCAAACGGGTTAATACCATTTTTAATTGAGCAGGAGTAGTATTTTGCGCTTCATCTACAATCACAAAAGCATCAGATAAGGTACGTCCTCGCATATACGCCAAAGGAGCGACTTCAATCTTACCTCTTTCAATTAAGTCAGGAATCTTTTCTGCGTCAATAAATTGATATAAAGCATCGTACAGAGGACGTAAAAAAGGATTGACTTTCTCTTGTAAATCCCCAGGTAAAAACCCCAGCTTTTCTCCTGCCTCCACCGCAGGACGAGTCAAGATAATTCTTTCACATTCATCACTTAGTAAAGCTTTAACTGCTAACACCGCAGCTAAGAAAGTTTTCCCCGTCCCCGCAGGACCAATGCCAAAAGTGATATCGTGTTTTTGGATTGCTTTGATATATTGTTTTTGTTTAAAAGTCTTAGCTCTAATGACTTCACCTCTTTTAGTCCGAGCCAAGACATTTTTTTGGAGATCGCTATATTCATCTGTTCTGCCTGTATCGATCGCCTGAAACGCTGTCAAAATGTCAGGCTCATATAGAGCTTTTCCCACTGACCATAGTGGCTTGAGAGTTCTAATTGCTGTAGCACACCGTGTAACCGCTTTTTCTTGACCCTTAACTAATAAATCTTGCCCCCGCAGTATTAACTGCACTCCCGTATGACGAGATAATAGTTTAAGGTTATGCTCATTTGTTCCAGCTAAGGCGATCGCGCTTTCGTTACTTGGTAGTTGAATGGTTTGAGACGTTTGTGTCATTCCCAATTTTAGACTTTAACCTTCATTCTACAAGTTCTAGCAAGTGGAGGTTACACAATCAGAAACTTTATCAGTAAAACTTGTTTATTTAAAGACTTTTGATTTAATTATTAGATTTATAATTTTAATTTGCTTCTCAGATAACCTCGATAACTATTTTCAAAAATTATTATTGATTACTATTTTCTTAGGCCGACTCTGGCTTACGATAGGAAGCCGGATGAAGAATTAAATCTACGGTGGAACGTTTCTCTACCATTGATTCGGTGATAGTACATTTATGGATATCCTTACGCGAAGGAATTTCATACATCACATCAAGCATTAATTCCTCGACAATACCCCGTAAAGCTCTTGCTCCAGTTTTACGTCGATAGGCTTCTTTGGCCAAGGCTTTAATAGCAGCATCTGTAAATTCCAGTTGGATATTATCCATACCCAAAAGTTTTTGATACTGTTTGACAATAGCATTTTTTGGTTTAGTTAATATTTGTACCAACGTAGCTTCATCTAGAGGCTCTAAAGCGGCGGTTACAGGAATTCGTCCCACGAATTCAGGAATCATCCCAAACTTGACTAAGTCATCTAATTCTAGTTTTTGCAATATATCAGCAGTCCGCTTTTCTTTAGAAGGGGGATTTCCCCCTTTTTGAATAAAGCCGATGGATTTCTTACCTAAGCGACGTTCTACCACCTTATCTAAACCAACAAACGCACCACCGCAGATAAACAGGATATTTTTAGTATCAATTTGAATACAGTCTTGATAGGGATGCTTACGACCACCTTGAGGCGGTACATTAGCTACTGTCCCCTCTAACATCTTTAATAATGCTTGCTGTACCCCTTCTCCTGAAACATCACGGGTAATGGAAGCATTTTCGCTTTTGCGGGCAATTTTGTCGATTTCGTCAATGTAGATAATACCTCTTTGAGCTTCTTCGACATCTAAATCAGCCACTTGCAATAAACGCAATAAAATATTTTCTACGTCTTCGCCAACATACCCAGCTTCAGTAAGAGTTGTGGCATCTGCCACGGCAAATGGCACTTGTAAGACTTTAGCTAATGTTTGGGCTAAGAGAGTTTTACCACAACCTGTAGGACCAATCAGTAATACGTTGGATTTCTGTAACTCTACAGGGTCTTCTGCATCTTTGGTTTTATTAGCTAAACTTAGACGCTTGTAATGATTGTATACTGCAACAGAAAGAACTTTTTTCGCTTCTTCTTGACCGATGACGTGTTCGTCTAAACAGCTTTTAATTTCAATTGGTTTGGGAATATTACCAAAAGAAATACCACCTGCTTTAGATTTCCTCTTCTTAGGTGGCTTCGCTTCTGAGTTGCTAGATGTAGCAGAAGAGGTTACAACAGCTCCTTCTTCAATCAACTCCTCATCTAGAATTTCGTTACACAGTTCGACACATTCATCACATATATATACCCCAGGGCCAGCGATTAGTTTTCTTACTTGCTCTTGAGACTTTCCGCAAAACGAACATTTTAGATGGGAGTCGTATTTAGACATATATACCTCGTGCTAATAGGGCGACGTTACATAGTAGGTGAATCTGCCGCTTCTGACTTGGTGATGACTTTATCAATTAAGCCATATTCCACAGCGTCTTCTGAAGACATATAGAAATCCCTTTCCGTATCGGCAGCTATCTTATCAAAAGGTTGACCAGTATGTCCTGCAATTAGTTCATTAAGTCTTTGTTTGATATAAAGAATTTCTTTAGCTTGAATTTCAATATCTGTTGCTTGTCCTTGCGCTCCTCCTAAGGGTTGGTGAATCATAATCCGCGAACTGGGCAAGGCCATCCGCTTTCCTTTTGTACCACCCGATAACAAAAATGCCCCCATGCTAGCAGCAATTCCATAACAAATTGTTACAACATCTGGTTGAATTTGTTGCATGGTATCGTAAATTGCCATTCCTGAATAAACTGATCCTCCTGGAGAATTAACATAAATTTGAACATCTTTTTCGGGATCTTCTGCTTCTAGATACAATAACTGAGCCACAATGGAATCGGCGACTTTATCATCAATCGGTGTACCTAAGAAAATAATTCGCTCCCGTAGGAGACGGGAATAAATATCAAAGGCACGTTCACCAATACCCGATTGCTCTACCACCATCGGCACGACATTACCAACAGTTTGAGAAGAGTATATTTCAGGAATATTATTACTAACAAGAAAGCCGTAGGGCGAAAGCGATTCCAGCATAGATTTTTGCCAAAAATTTGTCACTAAATTAATGTAATGATTTGTTAATTAACCGCGCATAATTATGCTTAGTTGAGAGATATATATTTAACTCTATTTATTTATTATGCCTTAACTAACTTTATCGGTAATGGTGAGGAAAACTACCAATGAGGAATTAGAGTCTAAGAACATCAATTTAAGCTCCGCGCTCCGCTTCCTCAAAAGACAGATTGTATTACTTAGAAGATATTACTCAGAATCTTCAACTACTTCAACTTCGACAGTTTCGACTTGTTGATCAGATTCTTCTTCGTCTTCAGATTCCTCTACATCTTCAGATAATGAACCTTCAGGAACAAGTTCTACCTGAGCTTTATCCCGCAACCAATTATAAGTATTTTCGCTTAGCAGATCTTCAGTGACCATTGTATTTAAGCGATCCTCATCAACTTCTTGTCCAGCTAATTCTGGACGAATTTCGGCTATTTTGGCATTGATTGCGGCTTCATCAGGTTCTAACCCTTCTTTTTTGGCAATTTCTTGGATAATTAATGATTTTTTAAGATTGGTTATTGCCTCTGGACGAGCATTATCCCGCAACATTGGTACGTTGTCAGAATTAAATAGTTTTCTAACATCCAATCCCATTTGTTGCATTTGCATTAGGGTTTTAGTTAAAACGTTGGTAACTTCTTCCTGGATCTTTGATTCGGGTAAATCGATGGTATTTTGTTCTAAGAGAGCATCAGCGATCGCCTCATTAATATTACTCTTGGTTTGGTTCTCCGCTTGCTCTTTAAACTGTTGCTCTAAAGATTCGCGATAAGCAGCCATCGTCTCGAACTCTTCATCGCTGACATCCTGAGCAAAATCATCGTCTAATTCAGGTAACTCTTGAGTTTTGAGTTCATTTAAGGTGATGCTAAAAACAGCTGGTTTACCTGCCAAATCTTCTTGAGGGTAGTCATCAGGAAATGTTACTGCCACCTCTTTAGTTTCTTCTGGCTTCATTCCCGCAATCCCTTCCACCATGCCAGGAATAAGCTTGCCTTCTACTAGTTCTACCTGGAAATTAGTAGCACTACCACCTTCTATTTCTTTGCCTTCTTCTCCTACCGCAGTAAGTGTTCCTTTAAAATCGACAAAAGCTACATCTCCCATTTGGGCAGGACGATCATCTACAGGAACTAAATCAGCTTTTTGCTGACGACGCTGTTCAATAAAATCATCAACTTTTTCTGGTTGATAGACTACCTCTTCGGCTTTAACACTCAAGCTAGTGTAATCAGCAAGTTCTAACGTTGGAGGAACATCTACTGCTACAGAAAAAGTTATGGCATCTCCTGGATTATACTGTCCTAATAATTCTTCAAAATCAGAACGTAAATTGGGCTGACCAAGAGCTTCAATTGACTCTTGTTCAATCGCCTCTTGTAAAGATTTTTGAATTAGTTCCTCTAAAGCGGCGGCTTTGATACGTTCGTTGCCAATTCTTTGTAGCAAGACTTGACGCGGTACTTTTCCTTTGCGAAACCCAGGAATATTGCTGGAACGGGAAAGGTTTTGCACCATTTTTTCATAGGCATTGCGAGATGCTTCGGGGGCAATTTCTATATTTAAGCCTACTTGACTTTCAGGAAGTCTCTCCTGGGTTACTTTCATTTCCTGCTTCTATCTCAAAACTTATTGGTTTTATTAGGAATTTTTGGTAGTTAGGGGTTAACTTGGATTATAGTTAAAACTCTTGACTCTAATACTTAATTATTATTAGAGGATTATTAGAGAAATTAGACTAGATGACTAATCTGAAATTTATTCTCTAAAACAATTTTTAACAGTTATTCCCTATTAGCCACTAGTCATCATAGTATATCTATCGAACGAGCTACACTTTTTCTTTAATTACGTTCTATGTTTGTGTTACCAAATAGGTTAAACCTTAATTGTAAACTGTTTTACTTCACTATTGGAGGAGGTAAATTTTAACTCATTAGAATTAAGACATTATGATAGGATCAACCGATACTTAGTTAGTTAAGCTAAAAAATAAATATTTTATTCATCTATTCAGTTATTGTTCTATTGATCATTTAAGCTCAAAAGCTATTAGTAGCAGGGCAAGACAAAATAAATTTTTATAAGTTTAAATTTAAATCACATCAATAAATCACTTAAACATAAGTAAACATTAAGTCATGGAGGTTTGTTTAATTGTCTAGAGATGTAAATGTGGCTATTTTGGGAGCGACTGGCGCAGTAGGCAAAGAACTATTAGAGTTGCTTGCCGAGCGAAGGTTTCCCCTCCAAGAATTGAAGTTGTTAGCCTCACCACGTTCTGCTGGTAGCAAAATTGTCTTTGACGGCAAAGAAATAATTGTAGAAGCAGTTAGCGATCGCTCTTTTGAGGGGGTAGATATTGTTCTGGCTTCGGCAGGTGGCTCTACTTCCAAAGCTTGGGCAAAAAAAGCCGTAGCAGCAGGTGCAGTAGTTATCGATAACTCTAGTGCTTTTCGACTGGATGATGATGTTCCTTTAGTAGTACCAGAAATTAACCCTGAAGCTGCTGCTACCCACCAGGGAATTATTGCCAACCCTAATTGTACTAGTATTCTCATGGGTGTGGCGATTTATCCTCTACATCAAATACAGCCTATCAAGCGAGTGGTTGTATCAACCTACCAATCTGCTTCTGGTGCAGGAGCAAGAGCGATGGAGGAAGCTAAAACCCAAGCTAAAGATATTTTGGACGGGAAAGAGCCTCAAGCAGAAATATTACCTTATCCCATTGCCTTTAATTTATTTCCTCACAACTCTCCTCTAAATGACCAGGGATACTGCGAGGAGGAGATGAAAATGGTTAACGAAACACGAAAAATTTTCAACGCTCCTGAATTAAACGTTACTGCTACTTGTGTCCGTGTGCCTATTTTGCGCGCTCACTCTGAAGCGATTAACTTAGAATTTGAGCAGCCTTTTGATGTTCAGCAAGCCAGAGAATTAATTGAGACAGCACCAGGAGTAAAACTAGTTGAAGATTGGCAAAGTAACTATTTTCCTATGCCTATAGATGCTACAGGACAAGATCCTGTGTTAGTAGGCAGAATTCGCCAAGATATTTCCCATAATTGCGGTTTAGAATTGTGGCTGTGTGGCGACCAAATTCGCAAAGGAGCGGCTCTTAACGCAATTCAGATAGCAGAATTATTGCTAGAAAAAAACTTGTTAACAACCTCTAATTCGGCAGTCACAGATTACTCCGCAGTAAAAAAACCGAGCCTACTGTGAGCATTGGTTAGTATTTAGCGAGCAGATGCGTTTGTCTGGAAATAACAATCAACAACTAGTAATAAGAAATCAATGAGTGACGAACCCTTTGGTAGAGTAATTACGGCAATGGTAACGCCCTTTGATGAGGATGGCAGCGTTAACTATGCAGTAGCAGAAAAACTGGCGGTTCATTTGGTAGAAAATGGTAGTGACGGTCTGGTAATTTGTGGTACTACGGGAGAATCCCCCACTTTGAGTTGGTCAGAAGAATATGAGTTGTTTAAAGTAGTTAAGCAGGCAGTTGGTACTAAGGCGAAGATTATTGCAGGGACTGGTTCAAATTCTACTTCCGAAGCGATCGCCGCCACCCAAAAAGCCGCTAAACTAGATTTGGATGGTTCGTTGCAAGTAGTGCCATATTACAATAAGCCTCCCCAGTCTGGGTTATATAATCACTTTAGAGCGATCGCCCAAGCCTGCCCAGACTTACCGATGATGTTGTATAATGTACCAGGAAGGACTAGCCGCAACCTAGAGCCAGAAACAGTAGCTAATTTAGCTCAAATTGGTAATATAGTTGCAATTAAGGAAGCTAGCGGCGATTTAGAGCAGGCTTGCAAAATAAGAGTGCTAACTCCATCTACGTTTGCTATTTATTCAGGGGAAGATGCCTTGACTTTACCTCTACTGAGTGTAGGTAGTGTTGGCGTGGTTAGTGTTGCTTCCCACCTAGTAGGCAACCAAATGCAAGAAATGATTCAAGCTTTTATTAAAGGTAAGAACCAACAAGCTAGGGCAATTCAAGTTAATCTTTTTCCTTTGTTTCAGGCTTTATTTATGACTACAAATCCAATTCCTGTTAAAGCAGCTTTAAATTTACAAGGTTGGAATGTGGGCAAGTTGCGAACACCTTTATGTGAGCTACAATTAGATTTATTAGAAAATTTAAAAATAGTCTTAAAAAAACTAGATCTAGTTTAGTTCTGTTGTTTGGTAATTTATCTCAAAAAACAAGCTAATCAGGCCAGCAAAATAATTTAAGTTAACTGTTGTCAGTCAAAAATTATTTGTTATAGATAGAAATCAAACTATATTTCTGCCTGATTCTACTGAATATAGTTATTTGCATTTATTATGAATGATTATTTATCTTGATAATTTTATCAATTGCTATTAGCAAACTTAAAGAATTGTTAGACAAGTCAGATTTTTTAATACTTAGAAAGAACTTCACGCAATAAATTCTAAGTCAAATTTACAGTTTTTATCGATCGAATAAAAAAGTACCAATAACCAAATACAGGAAAACCATATGAGTAAAGTAATCAAAAAAGCCAACAAGCCAACCGTAAAAATTATTCCCTTAGGTGGGCTACATGAAATTGGTAAAAATACCTGTATTTTTGAATATGAAGACGATATTATTCTGCTGGATGCAGGATTAGGTTTTCCTTCAGATCAGATGCATGGTATTAATATTGTATTGCCAGATATAACTTATTTAAGACAGAATGCTGATCGCATTAAAGGCATGATTGTTACTCACGGTCATGAAGATCATATAGGCGGCATCGCTTATCACCTAAAGCAGTTTGATATACCTGTGATTTATGGGCCAAGATTGGCAATGTCTCTGTTGAGCGACAAATTAGAAGAAGCGGGAGTTAGCGATCGCACTACCCTTAAAAGCGTTGTTCCCAGAGAAATTGTTCAGATTGGTCAACATTTTCAGGCTGAGTTTATTCGTAATACCCACTCTATTGCCGATAGCTTTAGTGTTGCTATTCATACTCCTATTGGTGTAATTATCCATACAGGAGACTTTAAAATCGACCATACTCCCGTAGATGGAGAACATTACGATCTGCAAAAACTAGCAGAACATGGTGAAAAAGGCGTATTATGTTTGCTGAGTGATTCCACTAACGCTGAAGTACCAGGACACACTCCCTCCGAGCGTTCAGTGTATCCCAATCTCGATCGCATCTTTGGTCAGGCAGAAGGACGTTTAATGGTGACAACTTTCTCCTCTTCGGTGCATCGAGTAAACATGATCTTAGACCTAGCTCAAAAACATGGTCGCAAAGTAGCAGTAGTAGGACGTTCGATGCTCAATGTGATTGCTCATGCACGGAAGCTGGGGTATATCCAATGTCGTGATGATATCTTTGAACCACTGCGTTCAGCCAATCGTTTACCAGACAATAAAATACTCATCCTAACTACTGGCTCACAAGGAGAAACTCTAGCAGCGATGACTCGGATCTCCAAGGGTGAACATCGACAAATTAAAGTTAGAGAAGGAGACACGATTGTATTTTCAGCTAACCCAATTCCTGGTAATACTATTGGAGTAGTTAATACTATCGATCGCCTGATGATGCAAGGAGCAAAAGTAATTTATGGTCGTCGCCAAGGAATTCACGTTTCAGGTCATGGTGCGCGGGAAGATCACAAGTTAATGCTCAATTTAACTAGACCCAAATTCTTTGTGCCTGTTCACGGTGAACATCGAATGCTGGTAGAACACGCAGGAATGGCTAAGGCAATGGGTATTCCTGAAGAAAATATTGTAATAATTAAAAACGGTAATATCATTGAGCTTACCGAAAATAGTATTGGTATCAATGGGGAAGTTCCCTCTGGTATTGAATTAGTAGACCGTGCAGGTATTGTTCAAGATGATGTGATGAAAGAAAGACAGCAGTTAGCTGAAGATGGAGTAGTTACTGTTGCCGCGGCGATCGATTGGTCTGGTACATTAGTTGCGCCTCCTGCTTTACATTTGCGAGGGGTAGTAACATCAGTTGAGAAATCTTTACTACAACAATTGGTAGTAAGAACTGTAGAAAGAATTTTGAGCGATCGCTGGAGCGACTTTAGCTATATTGACAATGGTGAAACTGAAGTCAACTGGACAGAGGTTCGTCTGGAAATAGAAGCTGGTTTACAACGGCTAATGAAGAGAGAACTACGCAGCCGCCCTTTAGTAGTATTTTTATTACAAACTCCTGAAAAGCAACCTACTAGGCTGACTAGAAGAAGAAAACGTTCTAGTTCTTCTACTGCTAGCACTCCTGCCCCTGTAATCTCTCGTCGTTCTTAACTACAAGAAGAAAGCTAATATTTTCTCAATCGTCTAACTAGAAATGAAATAAACACAGAAATAAACACAATAAAAGCGTTACTTGCTCTAATGACAGGTAACGCTTCTTAAGTAAGTAGACAGAAGATCAAATAGTAGACTTTTTAAGTCAACCTCCAATATTTCCGTGAAGTCAAGTAATAAGTTTTAAATAATAAATAATAAGTTAGGATTTCCTATTTATTGGATGGTCGGAAATTTAGTTATTAGACGGGTAGATTAAAAGGTATATTTTGGTTAAGAATATTAGTTTGATGTGGAAGTCGCAGAGGATTGAGTTGTTTGAGTTGCGGTTGTGCCAGTTACAGCTCGATTTTGATTAACCACCGTGCTTGAGGAGACACTACCTTGCTGTTGAGCAATAGGTGCAGGTGCTACTTGTTGAGGTATTACTTGTTGAGGTTGAGCTACACGAACAGGTGCTACTTGTTGAGGTGCTACTTGTTGAGGTTGAGCTACACGAACAGGTGCAGGTGCAGGTGCAGGTGCAGGTGCAGAACCATAACCATAGCCAGAAGGCAAACAATTAGAAATACAAAGGTTAAGCCTGTTGCCGTTAGCGTTGTTTGTACCAAGATTATACTCAGGTCCGGTTGGGGTTGGAACAGGGACAGGAACTCGTTGTTGAATAACTTGGGGTTGAGGTTGTCTACTTCTGACTAGAGCGTTTAATGCCCCAGCAGCTATGTCTAAAAGTTGGGCTGATGCTGGTTGAGGCTGAGCTACAGTAGCTACAGTGGCGGTTAAAGCGATCGCTAATCCTGTGTTGAATTTACGGTTAGTTCTTTTCATTAGACTTGTCCTCACTTACTTAATCTATTTAATTGATTGAATTACCTATCTAATATGTTCAAAGCAATTGACTTATGCAGATTGACAAAAAAAAGGCTATAGATTATGGGGCACTGGTTCCGTTATATGTGGCCCTACCAATCTTTTCTACGTCTGGCTTAGAGCAATAATGGGCTCCAATAAAACTAGACAAAACTGGACAGGCTTTCTGCTAGTAAGGGTTGTAACCTACTCGTTGAGGGGGACAAATCGCCCTTTATTAATATTTTTGTAC
>JASJDX010000154.1 GCA_030064975.1 Pleurocapsa sp. MO_192.B19 | reverse complement strand
GTCTCTAACTCAGTTAAAATTGCTGCTGTTTCTTGGATATGCCATGATTCTAAAGGAATATGATTAGATGATTGAGAGTTAGTTTCCGACCACTTCTGCATTAGCTCGATCGCTTTTTGGGGATCTTTTCTGTACTCTTTGACAATAGTTTTGATAAGAGAAGCGATTGCGCAGCTAGCCGAAGGCATCGCTTTAGGACTACGTTCTTTAGTAAATATAATCAGGATATTACCGCTCCAAGAGCTAGCTCGGACACGATCAATTCCTGGTGCGGTAGATAATCTGAATTCTAAATATTGTTGCAAATTCTCTGACCCTTGTAGTCCCCTAACTTTGTAACGGACTCTTCCTTTTACGCGATTGTGTAGGGTTTGCACCAGAGGTTGTTGCTGCTTGAAGGAGAAGCGATGGGGTTTTCTTTGTTCTACAGTTGTCAGCTCACGATTATTCATTGCTGTTAGTATGAGAAACTTTAAGATCCTCCACTCTTATTCTAGGAAAGGTTGAAAGTTAACAACTATTTTTGCTTCGCAATTCGTATCATTTCTCGATTGGACATTTTTATAAAATTTTATAATATTGAAGTGTTAGACAATAATAAAATTTGAGTTTGGAGTTTGGGAATTTTTGTACCTTACCTACTTAAAAAAGGTTATAAATTTAGTCAGCAATATTAGTAAAATCCTAAAAATCCTAATTGTTAATAGAAAATAAAGATGGATGACCATTTCCAAAAAAAGGAAGAGTTTTTATATCCTCGAAGTAAGTATTATGGTGAGTTTACTCCTGAAAACTTAGTATTCGATGCTAATCTGCAAGAGTTTGCTCAAAGAATATCTTATGTGTGCAATTTGGAAAATAATGGCAAAATCAGCCCCGAAGATGCCTATAATCAAATTAAAAGTCTTTGGAAAGAGTTAAAGCAGTCGAAAAAAGAACTTCTAAATCAAGAATAAATATTTAGCATAAAAATTTACTGATTTGACCGAAGCTCGACCTCCCTCTACATCCAATCTCAACCCCCGTCAGGAGCTACGACAGTTAGTTCGCTCTGAGCTAAAAATTTTGCTGGAACAAAAAAACTGGGAAGGTGCAAAAGTAATTTTGCAGCCAGTGCAGTCAGCCGATATTGCTGAAGCGATTGAAGGATTACCTGAAGCAATGCAGGCACTAGCCTTTCGCCTACTTGCTAAAGATGAAGCGATCGCCGTCTATGAATACCTAGATCCTTCTGTACAGCAAGTTTTGCTCAAAGACTTCAGCCGTGAGGATGTCCGCACTATTATCGATCAGATGTCCCCAGATGACAGGGTAAAGTTATTTGACGAGCTACCAGCCAAAGTTGTCCGCAAGCTGCTAGCACAAATCAGTCCTTCTGAGGGACAAGCAACAGCTTTACTGTTAGGTTATCAACCTGAGACTGCTGGACGCATTATGACTCCCGAATATCTCTCTCTCAAAGAGAGATGGACTGTCGCTCAAGCCTTTCAACACATACGTCGTTTAGCACCAACTAAAGAAACTATTTATTCTTTGTATGTAACTGATAATCAGCATTGTTTAACTGGCTCTATCTCCCTTAGAGATTTGGTAACTGCTCAACCAGAGCAAATCATTAGCGAAATTGTAGAGCCTCATGTAATTTCCGTCCACACAGATACCCATCAAGAAGAAGTAGCTCGCTTACTTCAGCGTTACGACTTCTTAGCCTTACCCGTAGTGGATACAGAAAATCGGCTAGTGGGGATCATCACTGTTGATGATGCGATCGACATTCTCGAAGCAGAAACTACTAAAGATATTCATACTCTTGGTGGTGTTCAACCAGGAGATAATAATTACTTTCAAAGCAGCATTCTGAATATAGTTTACAGACGCGCTTTCTGGCTGATTTTCGGGTTTTTAACCACGATGTTGGCAAGTTTGCTCGTTAAAACTCAAGAGCAACTTTTGAGACAAACGATTATTTTAGTAGCCTTTATTCCTCTGTTGATCGATACTGGTGGTGATGTCGGGTGTCAGTCTTCTACAGTAGTAATTCGGGGTTTAAACACCCAAAATATCCGCCAACATGGAGTTTTCTGGCTCGTTAGACGCGAAGCAATAGCAGGAGCTTTGCTCGGAATAATTTTAGGGCTAGGTGCAGTGGCTTGGGCTTATCTACTCCAAGGAAATTTACTGATTGCAGTAATAGTAGGAATTAGTCTCCTACTAATCTCCGTGTTGGCAAGTATTCTTGGTGCAGCATTACCTTTTTTATTCTCTTTTTGGGGTTTAGATCCAGCTTTAATGTCTGCCCCTTTTGTGACGACTATTGCTGATGTTTTGGGCGTTCTCATTTATTTATATGTTGCTCGATGGATTTTGCTATTTTAAGCTGATTTAATCAGCCAAAATTCTACTGTATATGGCGGTCAGCTTCTGGCTCGCATAGCTAAAAAGGCGATCGCTTCTTCTAAATTTAAGTATAGTTGGGGGATATTTTTTACGCTTAGAATCCACCGTGAGTCAGCTTCAGTTAGTTTCCAAGTTTCTTTTGGCTGTGTAGGCAAAATGTGCCAATAATTTTCTTCACAAAGTTGATAAAGAAATTTTAATCTTTTTACTTCCTTTAATACTGGTTTCTCCATCAACTGTTTAACTCATGTTGTTGTTCAAATACGTTCAAATTAACTTTGAGTATGAAGCAAATTAAAATCTTCTTTGCTTAGACATAACCTGACAATAATGTCATGAAATTACAATTTTAGTGGCATTTTGTAATTTAAATAACAGATTTTCTAGTTAATTAGTGGATTGACTAATGAGGATTATCGATCGCGCTGCAGCTTACCAACCACAATTACCGACTCTGGAACTAAGGGAGCAAGAAATTATGAATATGTACCAGAGTAAGCCTGGGCGTTCCTGTCGCTTTAGAGTTTCTCGGATACGAAAACCATACATCCCACAATGTTCCCGTCAAGAGCTCGGAGATATTGATGGAAATTCCCATCGTCACTTTTCCAGTTCCACATCACCACAATCTTAATTAGAGAATGTCAACTGAAACGACCGCTAACGTAGTCTCGAGTAGCTTGCTGTTGAGGATTTTCAAAAATTGACTTAGTAGAAGCATATTCGACTAAATAACCAGTTTTATCTCCTTTATCGTTGGTCTCGACGTGGAAAAAAGCGGTTAAATTAGAAACGCGTGCAGCCTGCTGCATATTGTGAGTAACGATTATAATCGTGTACTTTTGTTTTAGCTCTTGCATTAACTCTTCAATTTTCATAGTCGAGATAGGATCGAGAGCCGAACAAGGTTCGTCCATCAGCAAGATTTCTGGTTCTACCGCAATGGCTCGGGCAATACACAAACGCTGTTGTTGTCCGCCAGAGAGGTCTAGACCGCTATCAGAGAGCTTGTCTTTGACTTCATCCCATAAGAAAGCTCGACGCAGCGAGCGCTCTACTAATTCATCCATATTCCCGCGATAATGGTTTACCCTAGCTCCATAGGCAATATTATTGTAGATAGATTTGGGGTAGGGATTGGGTTTTTGAAATACCATGCCAATCTTACGACGCACACTGATTGCATCAACATCAGTCCCGTAGAGGTCAGTTTCGTAAAAAGTTATTTTACCCTCAACTTTAGTATTTGGTATTAATTCGTTTAAGCGGTTAAAACATCGAAGCATGGTAGTCTTCCCACATCCAGAAGGCCCGATGAAAGCAACAATATTTTGTTTGGGAATTTCTAAAGAAACATCTCGAACCGCCAAGAAGTCTCCATAAAAAACCGAGACATTATCTGCCTTAACAACAATTTCATTGTTGAAAGAGGGCGCAGCTTCTGGGAGAAAGGTAGGTCTATTCATTACCTCAACCCCCCAATTGAAAAAATTATTAAGTTAGCTGTTAGTTATTAACTAATTATTAAAGATTATTTAACCAACTCTTGACTTTTTTTTGTAGCGTTTCTTGTTGGCTGAGAATTTTGTAATTGGTTACTACTCGATTGCCATCAGGTAACTCTAGCCATTGCCACTCCACTTCCTCATCTTTGTCGATCTCAATACTGTAGATCGAAGTAAAGAGGGATGAATCGCTAGGGGAAGGAGCATAAACAATTTTTTTCTGCTTTGGTTGGCTGTTTATACCACTCATAAATTTGATTTAACCTAAATTCTTTACTTTAATCCTATCTTGAGCTTGATAACTAAAAATTTTAGCTCAACTTTTCTTAAGGTTTTTAATAGCTATCGATCGGCATAATGTGATTACAATTTGCTTCAATAAGAGTCAAAAAAAGAAGATATTTTGACTTCAAGGAATTATATTGAAACGGGGGGGGATAAAGCTTGCTCGGACTATCGCTCAGTTTTAATTCCATTCTTTTCCTCTCTTTTATGTTGTTATAAAGTCGCTAAAACCAGAAAATAAAATTAAAGTTTCATAAACAAAAATTGCTTTTTAGAAGCTTTTTCTCCACTCGTCTATTGGGATCTAACAAATGAGCTAGACTAAAGGTAAAGAGATTAATTTCAGGATTATCAGAAGGGAGGAAATAATGGATATCAAAAACTTCATGCCCGACATCGAAGATCTAGCTGAAGATCTCGGCGTTCCTGGAATCGCTGCTATTGTCTTGCTACCAATTTTAGTTCCCGTAGCTGCTGGTAAACTTGGTAAACCTCTAGCTAAAGCTACTATCAAAGGAGGAATTGTCCTCTATGAAAAAGGCAAAGGTGTAATTGCAGAAGTAGGCGAAACTCTAGAAGATATCGTAGCCGAAGCCAAGGCTGAAATGGCTGAAAGCGAAGCTGAAAAATTAGCAGAAGCAGAGGTGGTCAGTTAGTTGGCTGCAAACTGTGCTCATTTTATTAGGATTTAAACTCTATCTAAGTATTTAGTGGATGGTAATGGATAAAAATACAGCAGCATCTTCTACAAATGTAGAGTTTGAAGTAGTTCATGCTGTCAAGGGTAGAGTAAGGCTGCGTCTTAAGAGCGATGATGCCCGCAAACTTTTACCCAATATAGCCCATCATTTAGGACAGCAAGCGGGCATTCTCAAAGTTCAACTTAAACAAACAAGTAACAGCCTAGTAGTTACCTTCGATCCCGATACAATCTCGGTCGAGCAATTAACAGACTCGCTGCAATCTTTTGACTCAATTAAAATCTCCACAGAAGTTGTAGCCCGATCAACAGGCGAATCTTACGCCATAACTTATAGTAGATTATTTTCCCTTGTTCCTCCGTTGGTAGGACTAGGAGTCGCGAAAGGGTTAGGAGTATCTGGCTGGAAATCTATCTTGACCTATATCCTGGCAGCGGGGATCACTCGCGAAGTCATCGACCAGGTTACAGGAGAATCAGAAGATATTGAATTATCTCCAGCTAAATCAGTTTCGGCAACTGAAGTAGTAGCAGAAGAGATATCAACTCTTTTAGGAGCAATAGAAACTGATTATGAGATTGTGCATCAAATTCCTGGACGCATTCGCCTGCGCGTACCCAAGATTAATCACGATTACGCTTCGCGCACTGGCAAAGCCGATCGCACCTATGCTCAAGAACTAAAACGCTTACTAGAACAAGATAACAGAATTATCGATCTACGCTTCAAAACCAATAGTAGTTCTGTAGTAATTTTATACGACATAAAAGCTCTTTCCGATGCTAATCAGGAGAAAGTAGCTTTAAATAATAGCAACGGAAAAGTAGATCAATCTGAAAGTTCAACTATCCCCGAGCAAAAAACTCGCCACAAAAACCCAGCAAATGAATCCGATCAAAATGACACGTTTCCCCCCAGGTGACGAAACTGCTTCTGAGCCAAAATCCTCCACTTCGGAGACAGAAACAGATGCCAACGATACTTTAGAGACAGAAGCAAAATCTACGACACCAATTCCTGATGACGAATCAGAAATAGAAACTCATCAAGAATTTAGCAACGGAGAGACAATTACCAAGGCTGGCTATTGGTCTGATTTCAAGTCTTCCATGCTGTTGACAATGTTACAGTTGATGGGAAATATGCAGGTGCAAACGGCTGAGATTTAATTATAGAGATTTAATTATAAGAGTGGGAATTTTCCATGATTTTACTGGGAAAGGATTAATTGTTATTTATTTCTTACATAAAACGAACAATCGCTACAACACCAAGATAATAAAAATAGTAGAATAATTACGCTTCGATACCAGCGCAAGGAGATTAAAGGATGCCCTTTAAAGTTGAAGACTTGTTTGAAGATTTAGGAATTCCTGGTATTGCAGCAGGAGTAGGTGCAATTATATTGGCTCCAGTCCTAATTCCTGCTGTGGCGAAAGCCAGTAAACCCGTGGCGAAAGCTCTGATTAAAGGGGGAATTATTGCCTATAAAAAAAGCAGAAGCGCGATCGCAGAAACAGGAGAAGTATTAGAAGATCTCGTAGCGGAAGCCAAAGTTGAACTGGCGGAAGAAGAGGCAGAACTGAGTTTTGAAGATAGCTAAAACCCAAAGCAAAGCTTAGTTATTTATTCAATTCCAATATCAATTATTGTTTATTTTATAGGTTTTTGAGTAATGGCGATCGCAAATAATAATCAAATTCCTCAAAAAGTCTCAAACGGGGAAAACCATAATTGCTTTTCTTTTGAAGCTCAGATTGTCAGCCAAACCCCTGGACGAATCCGCTTGCGAGTTCCCCCTGTTCATCGTCAGCAGCAGAAAGTAGCACCTATTGTTAATGCACTCAAAGCACGTCTAGAGATTTATCGGGTGAAAACGAACATTCCTAGTGGCAGTATTACCGTACTTCATGGGAGGGAACTACTAAGTAGTCAAGATATGTGTATAGTTTTGCAAGATTTGGGCGTAAAATTCGTTGAAATAACTCAAGAGCCAATCAGATCGGTTTCTGGTTCTTCGAGTGCAGCAGCAGAAGTTATCAAAACTGCCACAGATGTAAATCAACGGGTTAAAACAGCTACCAACGATGCTGTCGATCTGCGATTTCTATTTCCCTTGAGTTTAGGCGTGCTGGCTATGCGTCAGTTAATAGTAAAAGGCTGGCAGTTGGAACTTATACCTTGGTATGTTTTAGCTTGGTATGCTTTCGATAGTTTTATTAAGCTTCATTCAACAAATAATGTTTCTAGGTCAAAAGCTTGATTCTTGATTTACAACGCTTCTGGCGATTAAATGAATTATATTTACTAATTAATCAAACCTTAATCATTACTTAATTAGAACATAATTTAAATTTCCATACGAGTAAGCTATGATTTTTTTTTTGTGGCTAATTTGCCAATTTCGTTACAGATTTTTGATTAATTATTTATTTTATTTTGAACAAAATTGAGCATCAGCTTATTAAAATAACCATTGCTTATAATTAATCTCTCTTTATTATTAGAAAATGTTAAAACCTGTTGAAACCGTTAAAATTCTGCAAAACAATTCCCACATTAAGTCCTTTCGTGCTGGAGAAATAATCTTCCATCAAGGGACAGAGGGCAATATTATGTATGGCATTATTGACGGCGAAGTAGAGATGTTAGTTAACGACAAAGTAGTAGAGACAATTAAGGAAGGAGATGTGTTTGGTCAAGGAGCATTACTTCATTCAGACCATCTCAGGACATCGACTGCTAGGGCTAAAACTGACTGTCAAATTGCATTTTTAGACCAACAACATTTTATCTTTGCCGTTCAAGAAACTCCTATGTTTGCTTTAGAAGTAATGAGAAGTTATTCAGATCGTTTGCGTAGTTTAAAATTTTTAATTTAATTGTGTTAATTATAGCTACACTAAAGATGGCAGGTTATGGTACGTAAAATGGAGTTCCATGCGATATCATGCGATATCTTGCTATAGGGGATATTCATGGATGTTCTCGAGCATTTGAGCGATTATTGGCAGTCGTTCAACCCCAGCCCGAGGACATTATTATCACTTTAGGTGATTATCTCAACAAAGGACCAGATTCTAAAGGGGTGATAGAAAGACTAATTCAACTTTCTCAAACCCATCAATTGATTCCCCTCAAGGGTAATCACGAACTTCAATTACTCCAAGCTCGCGATCATCACTTCGAGCATTCAGTTGAATTAAAGTACTTGGGGATTGAAACCTTAATTTCATATAGTTTACCCGATCGAGAACTGACTCTAACTAATGTTCCCGATAGTCACTGGGAATTTTTAGAACATAGCTGTTTAAATAGTTGGGAAACAGAACATCATATTTTTGTTCACGCTAATCTCGATCCTCAACTTCCCCTGAATAAACAACCAGATTCCCATCTATTTTGGGAGAAGTTTACTCAGCCTCTTCCTCACTATTCTGGGAAGACAATGATTTGCGGACATACCAGTCAAAAAAACGGTAAGCCGATGAACCTCGGTCATGCGGTCTGTATTGATACCTGGGCTTGTGGTGGAGGCTGGTTAACTTGTATGGATGTTTACGGAGGACAAGTCTGGCAGACTAATCAACAAGAACAAGTCCACATGTGTCGGATCGAGCAATTTCAACCTAGGGAGGATGTCAAAACTCATTAGCATTTTATTACTAGAGTTTTCGGCGATCGATTAAAATTGCTTATCTTGGACATAACCGAAAGTTGTTAGTTTAAAAAGTTAAGAGCAAAATCATACAATAAAGGCATATAGTTCTTTCTCTCAGCTAAAAGCAAATAAGTCAGTTAAACCATGCTAACAAATGAGAAATCCGAGTCAGAGATAAATTTTAGTGCTCCTCAATATTATTTCAATCGAGAACTGAGTTGGTTGGAATTCAACTACCGAGTTTTGCACGAAGCTTTGGATGAGCGTACCCCTCTATTAGAACGTTTAAAGTTTACTGCCATCTTTAGCTCCAACCTCGATGAATTTTTGATGATTCGGGTTTCTACTCTCAAAGAACAGGTAGAAGCAGGAGTTGCCAAGCTAACCCCAGATGGACGCAGTCCCCAACAACAGTTAGACGAACTCGAACAACGTCTGCGACCAATGGTCGCCAAACAATACCAGAACTTCGAGCAAGAACTACGCCCTCAACTGACAACATTAGGAGTTAAGATCCTCAATTACACTGATTTAGAGCCAGAACAGAGTCTTTACTGTCAAAGCTACTTCCAAAAACAAGTTTTTCCCATTCTTACTCCTCTGGGGGTAGATCCAGGACATCCATTTCCTCGTATTTCCAATCTCAGCTTTAATGTGGCGGTGGTAGTCAAAAATCTAAAAACCAAGGAAGAACATTTTGCTCGAATCAAAGTTCCCGATATTCTACCTCGCTTTATAAAATTTCCGCCTGATCTGCAATCAGCAACCGAAGACGAGGGACTTATTTGGAGTGGTGTACCGCTCGAACAAGTAATTGCCCATAATTTATCATCTCTATTTCCCGGATTAGAAATCGCCGAATATAGTTTTTTTCGGCTCACTAGAGATGCCGATTTTCCCTTTCAAGAAGATGAAGCAGATGACTTATTACTCGCAATCCAGCAGGAGATTGGAAAACGTTATTTCAAAGGTTCTGTGGTACGGCTAGAACTTCAAGCTTCAGCTTCTGAGTTTGTACGAGAGACTTTGATGGCAGGATTAGATATAGCAGCAAGGGATATTTATGAAGTCGATGGGCTAATGCATTTAGGAGATCTCATGTCTTTGATGGCATTGCCTTTAGCAGAACACAAAGATCCTGCTTGGCAACCCGTTGTTCCACCTCGCCTTAAAGCGATCGCCAAGTTAGCTAGGGAAGAAAATTTAGCCGAACTCAACGAAAGTGAAGACTTATTCTCGATTATTCGGCGGGGAGATCTGTTAGTTCATCATCCCTACGAGTCATTCTCAGATTCAGTACAGCTTTTTATTACTCAAGCTGCCGTCGAGCCCAATGTCTTGGCAATTAAAATGACTTTGTATCGCACCTCTGGTGATTCGCCAATTATTCAAGCCCTAATCGCAGCAGCAGAAGCCCGCAAACAAGTGGCAGTTTTAGTAGAGTTAAAAGCTCGGTTTGATGAAGAAAATAATATTCTCTGGGCGCGAAAGCTAGAAGATGCAGGGGTTCATGTGGTTTATGGTTTAGTGGGTCTAAAAACTCATACTAAGATCTTACTGGTGGTAAGACGAGAAGGAGAAGAGATTCGTCGCTACGTCCATATTGGCACGGGTAATTACAATTCTAAAACTGCCAAACTTTATACCGACTTAGGACTGCTGAGTTGTCGCTCAGACTTAGGAGCAGATCTCAGCGACTTATTTAATTTTCTCACTGGTTATTCACAACAGCAGACTTTTCGTAAATTATTAATTGCTCCAGTTAATATGCGCGAGCGCTTGGTAGCAATGATTCGTCGCGAAATCGAACACTCCCAGCAAGGGCGTTCGGGCAAGATTATTGCCAAAATGAACTCTTTGGTAGACCCAAAAATTATTGCCACTTTATACGCAGCTTCTCAAGCGGGAGTGCAAATCGATCTAATCGTCAGGGGTATTTGCTGTCTGCGTCCTAGCTTATCAGGAATCAGCGACAATATTCGGGTAATTAGCATTGTGGGCAGATATCTCGAACATTCTCGCATCTTCTATTTTCATAATGACGGACAGTCAGAAATTTATTTAGGTAGTGCCGATTGGATGCCTCGTAATTTAGATCGTCGGGTAGAGGCAGTTACACCAGTTGAAGAACCAGACTTAGTAAATAAGCTGAAAGAAATTCTCGAAATTATGTTATCCGATAATCGCTATGCTTGGGAATTACAAGCAGATGGGACTTATAGCCAACGTCATCCCCAAGCAGATGA
>JASJDX010000007.1 GCA_030064975.1 Pleurocapsa sp. MO_192.B19 | reverse complement strand
TAACCCCGTTTTTGCTAATTCTTGGTATCTTGCTGCATCGTTTTTAGCTTGCTCTAACTGAATTTCTACTTCCTCTTGTCTAATTTGAGCATTTCTTACTTGAATTTTTGCTTGCGCTAATTCCGATTTCAAAGCAGCCAATTCAGCTTCTCTTCCTGCAACATCTGTAGCCAAAAGGCGATCATCAATTTGGCCAATTTGTTGCCCTTTACTTACTTGGTCGCCAACTTCTACAGCTAATTCTAATAATGTTCCTTCAGTTTGCGATCGCCAAGCTACCTCTTGTTGAGGTTGTGTTGTTCCTGTATATTGACGCTTAGAGGTTAAAGAACCCAAGCGAGCGATTTCTACGTTTACTTTAGTATTTCTTTTTTCTAAAGATACATTAGTTAAATTTGGTTCTGTTTTTTGAGATGTTGGAGATTGATCCTGTGACTTCAAACCACAACCTATTAACATCATAGAACCTAAAATTAGCCATACTAACTTAAAATTGCGCTTAATTAATAGTTTTAGCAGGTTATTTACTCGCAAATCATCTTCCATTTAATTAACCTTTTTCGATCTCAACTTTTAATCTCTATTTAATATAAAATTTAAGCTATTCTAGACACAAAATATGCGTGTAACCAAAACCTTTTACTTAGATTACACGCCATTCAATCTAATTTAATTTATCCTCTATAAGTATTTTACATAATTTTTATAATGATAGTTCTTGATATAATTATGTTTAAACAAACTGAGCAAGGCGATTTTTCGGTAAGCAGTTTTTTTGCCTTTGGCTTGTATTACTGTTAATAATTTCCCAGTGTTCCTGAAATATTTTTCTGCCATTCCAAACTACATAAGGAGTAGCCGACGTATAGCAGAAAGTTATGGAAAAACGCTCCTTTTGAGTGGGTGGTTGGGCGCGATGAAAAACACTACTAGTATCACTAATAACCACACTTCCTTTTTTAGCTAAACAAGAAGTCCAGAGTGATTTTGGCACTGCTGCCGCCATTTCTGCATCAGATAGATATCCCAAATTATAGTAGTTTAGTTTTTTAATTGCTTCTGCTGTGATGTTGCGAGAAATATATTCATAAGGACCACCTCCAACATTCACATCATTCAAATAGATAATTATTTTAATAATGCGACGATCTTCCCAATCTAGATGCCATCTTCTAATACCAGAGTATCGACCATCGGCAAGGCTTCTTCGCATTGCAAAATATTGATAAATTATTGGCAGACCGATATAGTTCTCAACTATATCAAGCAATTTCGGTTCTAATGCCCACAACAAGATCTCTGGAAACTCTCTCAAATCTTCGGTACTAGATCCAACTTCACAATTATTATTCTGGTCTTGTCTAGGAGAGTGAAATTTGAGATGATTAGCCAGAGTTAATGCCGTACTCATCATAGTGTCTGTAGAAGATAATCCCAATTCTTCGAGGGGAATTATACAAGTACCCTCCTGACGTAGTTCCTCTAGAATTGACATACCTTGACTATCAAGTTTAGGCAGAATTTTGGAGTGCTCAGTTAGTGCTTTTTGATAGGCTTGCTCTTGGAATGCCTGAAATGGTGGAATCTTATAGATTTCGCGTTTCAGTTTAAGAGGAATCTTTTTTACTCTACTGGCAATAGAATATAAATTATTGGCAGATATTCTCATAAGCATAATTTTAGATCAGAAATCTGATGAGCTAAGTAGGATATATTCTTTTATATTTAAAAGGAGAAGTTTTTCCTAAGCCGAAAATAGTATTTTTTGGGGTTAGCGAAAATAGAACTGCTTCTATACACAGACATTTATAACAATGAGAATTTTGAATGTACATACTCTTTAAACTGTTTTTTTTACGTCTTCATAAAAGCTTTGCAAATGCCTTAATCAAGTTTAAATATTAGGTAATTAGCTTAATAAAATAGTATTTACCTTCATAGTATAATATCATGTATTGCAGTAAAATTCTCTAGTGTTATACATTTAGGTAGTTACTTATTAAAAGCTTAATAAATATTAAATTTTTTTAGATTTTATAATTAAGTAATTTTTGCCAACTTCTCGTTGTCAGAATCACAATTTGTTTTGAAATAATCATAAACATTCTGGAGTATCTTGACGAAGTAAGGCTTGATAGATTACAACCTGGAAGGAAAGTTTTCAGCTTCAACCATCAATCCAGTCCTTAATCGGAAAATCTGCTTGTATATTAGGACAATTGAGATTGGAACTTAATAATAGAGGTGCTCAACGCTCAACTTCTTTAAACTAGCTGTGTCTGCGTTGACAACTAATCATTGAGCAAAATCTTGAATTTATTACTGATCTTTAGCAAGTAATTAGTCACATCAAGCAACACTAAAATACTTCCTAAGATTTGGCGATGGATTGAACCAAAGTCTTTCGGTTTAACCCTGTTTCACAGTTAGTTTAATGAAATTTATTTGCTGTTTGCCAAAACGTGTTCCTTTTACTATTGCTTTTTTAACCCTAATTGGTTTATTTTCTGCCACGCCCGTTACTGCTGACACAGCAACTCGCTTAGATGATAACTTCGATTCAATCGAAATTCCTGTTCCTGCGCCCGAAAGCGAAACTTCTGGTATTTGCTCAAATCACATAGAACCAGTTATTGATCAAATTATTGAACACCCCAGCTTAAGTCGTGGAAAGTGGGCAATTTTAGTACAATCTCTTGGAGGAGCTAATATATATAGTCGCAATCCTGATTCTTATATGGTTCCTGCTTCTAACATTAAATTGTTAGTTACCGCCGCCGCTTTACAAAAGCTTAATCTTAAAGGGCAAATTCGCTCTACATCAATTCAGGATTGGATTACAGTCACTAACCTTATGAGTAACAATGCTTATGCCAATGTTTTATTGCAATATGTAGGTGGTTCTCAATCAGTGCAACAGGCTTTAACTAATTTGGGAGTGGATTCTAACGGTTATCGCTTGCGAGATGGCTCAGGCTTGTCTCGTAATAATTTGGCAACTCCCAGAACTTTAGTTTCAACTCTTAGAGCTATGTTTCATGGACGAGGAAATGATGTTTTCTTGGCTTCTCTTCCCGTTGCTGGAATTAGTGGTACTCTTAAAAATCGTCTGCGTCATACTAATGCCGAAGGAACAGTAAGAGCTAAGACCGGTACTCTTAGAGGGGTTAAAGCTTTGTCTGGTTACATAGATCATCCAGAATACGGCATTCTCGTTTTTAGCATCATTACTAATCAACCCACTAACCAGTCTAATTATCCTGTAGTTGAAGCGATTGATGAGATAGTTTTGCGTCTAAGCACTCTTACCAATTGTCAATAAAAAAATAAGAATCTACAGTTGTTTTATCAAGGTATATATTAAGCAATATTACAATGTTGACAGCATAACGTCTTACTGTCTTGACAGAAAAGTGTAAAGTAAGTAAATTGACTTGTATACCCGGGTAATTACTAAACTTAGTGATATGCAAAGTAAGCAAAAAGTAACTTTATATATACCTCCAGAACTGCATAGGAAATTAAAAATAAAGGCGGCTGTAGATGTTGAATCAATGTCTGCTTTAGTAGAAAAAGCGATAGCTTTTTATATGCAATATCCAGAAAAGGTAGAAGAGATTGAGGCATCTGTCCAGGGTAAAACTCACCAAGTGCATTTCTGTCCAGAATGTGACTCAGCAGTAGTAATACGAGGTGGAGAAATGGTTTCCCTCAATAGTCAGGCAGGGATAATAGCCGAGGAAATTTCTCTTAAAGTGACAAGCGAAGCAGAAGGTTCAGACGAACTCAATGAAGAGGAACTTGTTTCTTGTCTCTAGGGGTACTCACAAGTAACTGATAGCAAAACCAAACGAAGATTCAGCAGGGTCGATATCATGAAAGAAGAGCTAAATATTCTCGTTCAGGCTCAGTATCCGTTAATTTATCTAATCACGCCAGAAGAAGAACGTGCAGAGCAAGCGATTTCTAAAATTGCTAAAGACAATGCTGAATACAAGCGAATATTTGTCTGGACGGTAACCCGAGGGATGGTTGAGTATGGTCAACCTCGTCAGGCAACCCAGCATAACACGGTTTCTCCTGAAGCAGCTATTGAATGGACTATTAGACAGAAAGAATCGGGCATATACATATTTAAAGACCTACATCCGTTTATAGATGGTCCTGTGATAACTAGATGGTTAAGAGATGCGATCGCATCCTTTAAGGGGACAAACAAGGCTATTATATTAATGTCTCCTGTACAAAGCCTACCTATTGAGTTGGAGAAGGAGGTCGTAGTATTAGACTATCCTTTACCTAATTTAACTGAACTCAACCAGGTTCTTTCAGAGCGACTATTGAAAAGCAAAAACAGTCGCCTTAACACTGAAACTAGAGAGAAGTTGCTCAAAGCTGCGTTAGGTTTGACTAAAGACGAGGCAGAAAAAGTTTACCGCAAAGCGCAAGTAAAAGCAGGTCGTCTAACTGAAAATGAGGTAGAAATTGTTCTTTCAGAGAAAAAGCAATTAATCCGTCGCAATGGTATTTTAGAGTATATTGAAGAAGATGAGACTATAGACTCCGTAGGTGGTTTGGAAGAACTTAAACGATGGTTAAGGCAGCGTTCCAATGCTTTTACCGAAAGAGCTAGAGAATATGGGCTTCCTCAACCTAAAGGAATGTTAATTTTGGGTGTTCCTGGTTGCGGCAAATCTTTAATTGCTAAAACGACATCTCGTCTTTGGGGTTTACCATTGTTACGCTTAGATATGGGAAGGGTATACGATGGTTCAACTGTAGGTCGCTCAGAAGCAAACTTACGCAATGCACTTAAAACAGCAGAGTCTATTTCTCCTGTAATTCTGTTCATTGACGAATTAGATAAGGCTTTTGCAGGTGGTGGCGGTTCAGGAGATTCGGATGGTGGTACTTCTGGTCGCATATTTGGTTCCTTCTTAACCTGGATGCAAGAAAAGAAATCTCCCGTGTTTGTGATGGCAACGGCGAACCGTGTTGAGAGGTTGCCTGGAGAGTTTTTACGTAAAGGAAGATTTGATGAGATCTTTTTTGTAGATTTACCAAGTTCGCTAGAAAGAAAAGATATTTTTAGAATTCACCTTGGGAAAAGACGTTCGGAAATTGATCGTTTCGATTTAGAACAGTTAACTAAGGTATCAGAAGGTTTTTCAGGTGCAGAGATTGAGCAAGCAATTATCGCTGCAATGTATGATGCTTTTGCTCAAGATAGGGAGTTTACGCAGTTAGATATTATTGCTGCCATTAAAGCTACCTTACCTCTGTCACGAACTATGACTGAGCAGGTGACAGCCTTAAGAGATTGGGCTGGACAAAGGGCTAGACCTGCCTCAGCCTCCGTTGCTGAATATCAGCGACTGGAGTTTTAACAGGCTTTCTTCTGTGAGTTAGAGTAATTCGCAGAAGCAGAGGCTAGCAGTTGTTATGCTAGCAGTTTCTTAAAATAATTCGTCTCTAACATCTAGCTTAGACGGTTATTGATTTTAAAGTTGTTGTTTACTTCTCTTCTACTGGAGGAAATCTTATGTCTCACTTTAGCACTCTACGCACCAAAATTAGCGACGCTGAAATTTTAACTAATTCTCTTCGCGATCTTGGCATCAGTGTTCAGACTAATGCTGATGTTCGTGGTTACAACGGTCAAAGACTTCGTGCTGATATCGTTGCTACCCTAGAAGGCGAATATGACTTGGGTTGGTCAGAAAACAGTGATGGTACTTTTGATTTGATTGCTGATCTTTGGGGTGTCGCCAAAAAGCACAACCAAACTGAGTTAATCAACTCCATCAACCAAAAATATGCTGTTAATAAAACTTTGGCTGAAGTCAAACAGCGTGGTTTACAGAATGCCAACGTTAAATTAGTTCTTCAGTAACAGCAAGAATTTAATTTTAAGTTGAAAGCGCGTTCCCAAGCATGGGGGTTGACACTACTATCTTTAGGTCAACCCTTTTTTATCTGCTTAATTAGATGATTCAATAGTGGGAAAAAGTTGATGAATCAGACTAGAAACTATAGTCAAAACAATTGAGCCAAACACAGCAGGAAAAAAGCCAGATACTGATAAACCTGGGGTTAGATAGCCTACTAACCCCAGAGCGATCGCATTTACTACAAGGAGGAATAAGCCCAAAGTCAAAATTGTTAATGGTAGAGTGAACAAGATTAATATTGGTTTAACAATTGCATTGACTAAGCCCAAAACTGCTGCACCCACCATAGCTGAAGAAAAGCTTGCAATAACAAAGCCAGGTACAACAAAAGCGGTAATGATTAAAGAAACAGCTGTCGCTAACCACGTCAGCAAAAATTGCAACATTTCAGTTACCTAAAAACAGTTATTTGATATTTTGTCTACCTAAATATTAATCAATTTCTGTTAGCCATTTCTATTAGTGAAAGTTCTATATTTTTTGGCTACTTTGGTGCGGAAACTCACATTGACACCGCCGCTATGTTGTTCTAGTAGTAACAGAGGTGTTGGTTTAGCTTGTTGATTCCAACTCATGGTAACAATATGACCTTGAATTGTTGGTTGCCAATTGCTACGACTTTCTGTAGGGCTTAAAAACATTTCAACACAATCGACAATTTGACTAATAGTGTTAGAAGTAGATTGAGTGGGCAATTTCATCAATTTAACTTGAATCCGAAATAGCACTCTACGAGTACGTTTACCTTGACTATCTGTTTCGTAGGTAATGTCAAAAGTTTCATCAATATTAAAACCACTTCTACTGGCAATACCTCCGCCAGCATTTTGCGACAAACTAATGCGCATAGCGGTACTAATAAACTGTTTGACTTTGACTTTAGCTTGATTAACTAAAATATTGCGGAATATTGGCTCTTGCATCCGCATTCTAATGTAGTCTAAGTTGCAATCTCGTGAATTAATCAAATCAGGATTTTCTTCCCATTTGCGGATTGTTGCTAAAGCTACATTCAATCTTTTTTCCAGACTTTCTATTTTAGTCCGTTCATATTGAATAGCTTTTTTCAGTTTATTATATTTCCATTTACCATAAGTTATTATGCTGATTAAAGCTATTAACAAACCCAAACTACCAAAAGCCCAAATAGGACTAGAAAATATTTTTTGTGTTGATGATATCGTTGATGCAATTAACTTAGGAGAAGAAGAATCCTGAGCAATCATCAATTCAGTTTGATCGTAGTAATAAGGCATACAAGAGAGATAAGCAATATATTAAAAATGACATTTCTTCTGTGCTTATAATATGCCCATTAAACTACAAATAAGTAACATATGAGAGCTAGTTATAACAATACTTTTTACTTGAAGAAAGTACAGTAATGATTGAGCAACTAGCAACTAGTAACTAAACTATATTTAGTTTGAGAACTGTACTTTTAACTGAAAATAATTAAAAATAATTAGTTTAATTTAGCTAAGTCTTGTTATTTAATGTATTTCGCTAAAGCTGCCTCTAAAACTGCTATTAATTGATCGAGATCATCATTGATTATGGCAAAGCAATTGGGTGGAGTAGTCTTAGGCTGGAAGTTAATTAATTTCATTTGTCCTTCTCCAATCCCAATGATTACTACCTCTGTTTCTCTATCGTAACCATCGATAATACCTAGAATTTCTTGCAACTGTCCTCTAGTATTTTGGTTTAATTGTTCTAAGCTTTCTTGAGAACAGGCGACGAAATGGGGTGTTGGCTGCAGATCGATACCCAAAATATCTTTACTTTCTCCCCATTCTTGTTGTAATCCCCAAGCCAAAGCAGCAAGCTGTTGTTGGTTGTCTTGAACAAAACGATCCAATTGCGATCGCCATTTTTGTTCCGCTATTTCTCGTCGATTATTACCCAAATTAAACATATTTTAACGGTTAAATACTTTAATATTCTTGGTCGCACTCAACAAATAGCCCAGCAAAAATGTTAGGCTTAATGTAAACTACACTATTGTTTATCGTCTTCTGAGTTTAAACTAAAGTCAAATACTTTGGCGTTATTTTCAGTATTCAATACAGTTTAAGGCTATATTTAAGACTATATTTTGGGTATTAAGAATTAGACTTCTTGCACGAATAATTTCGTAAATGTCCAAATGCTTTTTAGGACATGCTATTTGGAGAATTAATATTAATCTCTGAAAGCTTGTAATTTACTATTCATGCAAGAGATACCATGAAATATCGTTCACAACCCAGCCATGAAAATAGAATAATCAACGAATTTATTGGATTATAGCCTTTATTTTCAAGCTAGGTCCAATAAATGCTTTTCTGAAAAACTATAATTAATACTCTTGCTCATACTCCATGCGAGCAAAAGTAACAGCATCAAACCCAAAGGCTAGCATTAAGGGCATAGGGGACATAAAAAACCAACTGGAAGCTAAAGCGATCGCGCTAATAACTCCAGCACCAAGTAACCATCTTTTTTCACTGACACTAAGACCTTTTTCGCTCTTGATTAGTCTCATGACTTTTTGAGGAATAGGTTCTGGCATTACACCATTAGGCGGAAATGCCCAGTAATGGTTATAGCGTTCTTTAAATAAGTCCGTCCAACCATTAAGATCGCACCATTCTTGAATCCATTCGTCATGAAAGTGTTCCATAAGATTTGGGAATAATTAGTTTACTAAATTATTGTGAAGTAAAAATTTAAATATGAGTTAATTAATCGTTGTCTAAATAGACTAACAAAAGCTCTATTTTTTTTAAATACTTATCTTCTATTACTTAACAAAGCTTAAACGAACACCATTAATAATTTTCAAGCTATAAGCATAATTACTTGTTATTTTCAACTATCACTTAATACTCTTTAACTTTATATTGTTAATTATTGTTAATCAAATTGATCTAGAATAACTATTGGCAAGAAACGTATAATTTTCGTCAATAGACTAGCAAAAATAGTTAATTGAGCAATACTGGTTTAGTCTTTTGTTTTTATTGATGGCTATTCCAATTTTAATGATGGAAGTTAAATACCTTGGTTTTTGTCAATTGTTAATTGTTAATTGTTGATTATTAATAGCTAGTTACTAATGGAGCTAGGTGTAGATTAAAGGCCTATTCCGAAAGCTGGAAATCTTATTTCTAAAACACTTCTGACTTCCGCCGAGGTCTACTAGCTACTAAATGTTCTAAGTGTCCCTCAGCGATTTAAGAAAGGCTAGATTAGCTGTTTCAAGTACCTAATTCAAAATACTTACACATTAGTAGAATGCCTATTGCCTACTCCCATCCCACTCTATGATTACCTAGTCAAAACAAAGATTATTCTTGATTTACCGTTTTCTAATTTCGGTAGTCTTATGTCGGGATGGGAGTAACTCAACTAGGTAATTTGTTTTGCACGACTATTTTATTTTTGCTCGTACTTACTTTCCGTACAAATAAAATCTAGTTTTATGTCCCAAGGATCTATAGGTAACTGAGAAATATAAGCAAAATCATACACGATGCCAATTGTGGGAATACACGAGCATTGGTTAGAACTCAGTAAGCGATCGTAGAATCCTCCACCGTAACCTAAACGGTATCCTTGCTGGTCGCAAGCAACAGTAGGAACAAGAATTAAATCAGCTGATTGTGGTGTGATAATTGGTGCTGTTTTGAGAGGTTCTTTGATTCCATATTTACTGATGCTGAAACTTTTACCTGGATGCCACAAATGCCAGATTAATGACTTGTTGACACAACGGGGAAAACACCAGTTTTTGTTGAGCAAGAATAAGGGAGTTAAATCTGCTTCTTGCCGAAAACTAAAGTAAGCCAAAATAGTTTTAGCTTCCTTAAACAGAGATAAATTTCTAAGGCGATCGCGAATAAGAATACTTTTTATTTGCCATTCTGCGGCAGAAAGTGACTCTCTTTGTTTCAGAATAGTCTGTCTTAATTCAGATTTACTTAGTTGCGACATAATTTAACTCAAATTATTGACTTGCTTTCTTAACTTAATCCAAGGTTTAGCGAAATTTATGCCAGAAGTCTGTTCAAAACCAAAAAATCATCTTAAGTTATCAAACGAAGATAAAGCGACTACCCTTAATTGGGGCAAGAAACTATACAATTAATCGCTAGCAGTTAAGTTAGGCCAAAGACAGAGTAATTATGCCCCGTCGCGACGATATCCAAAAAATCTTACTTCTTGGTTCAGGTCCTATTGTCATCGGACAAGCCTGTGAATTTGACTATTCTGGTACACAAGCTTGTAAAGCTTTACGAGAAGAAGGATATGAAGTCGTTTTGGTTAATTCCAATCCCGCTTCGATTATGACCGATCCTGAAATGGCAAACCGTACCTACATCGAACCTTTAACCCCAGAAATAGTCGAAAAGGTAATCGTTAAAGAAAGACCTGATGCTTTGTTACCTACAATGGGCGGGCAAACGGCACTAAATGTAGCGGTATCTTTAGCTAAAGGTGGAATATTAGCCAAGTATGACGTAGAACTGATTGGGGCAAAATTACCTGCGATCGAGAAAGCCGAAGATCGCCTGTTATTTAAGCAGGCGATGGAGAAAATCGGTGTTCCTATGTGTCCTTCAGGTATTGCCAATAACCTCGAACAAGCTAAGGAAATTGCCCAAGAAATTGGCAGCTATCCCTTAATTATTCGTCCTGCCTTTACTTTGGGAGGTACAGGAGGCGGTATTGCCTACAATCAGGAAGAATACGAGCAGATTGCCACAGCAGGTTTAGATGCTTCTCCTGTTAGTCAGATCCTAGTTGATAAGTCTCTTTTGGGTTGGAAGGAATATGAACTAGAAGTCATGCGGGACTTAGCAGATAACGTAGTGATTATCTGTTCCATTGAAAATATTGATCCGATGGGGGTACATACAGGAGATTCTATTACAGTTGCTCCTGCCCAAACCCTAACTGATAAGGAATATCAGCGTTTGCGAGATTACTCTCTGGCAATTATTCGCGAGATTGGGGTAGAAACAGGGGGATCTAATATTCAGTTTGCCGTTAACCCCAGCAACGGAGAGGTAATTGTAATTGAGATGAATCCTCGTGTATCTCGTTCGTCAGCATTGGCGTCTAAAGCGACGGGTTTTCCGATCGCTAAATTTGCTGCCAAGCTAGCGGTAGGCTATACCCTAGATGAAATTTCTAACGATATTACCCAAAAAACCCCTGCTTCTTTTGAACCAACAATTGATTATGTAGTTACTAAAATTCCCCGTTTTGCCTTTGAAAAATTCCCTGGGACAGAACCAATCTTAACGACTCAAATGAAGTCTGTGGGTGAAGCTATGGCAATTGGAAGGACGTTTAATGAATCTTTTCAGAAAGCCTTAAGATCTTTAGAGACTGGTAGATATGGCTTTGGTTGCGATCGCCAGGAAACTTTACCTTCAATTCCTCAGGTACGTTCGAGTTTACGCACACCCAATCCAGAAAGAATTTTTAGCGTTTATCAAGGGTTCAAGCTAGGGATGACCCCAGAAGAAATTCATCAGCTAACGGCAATTGATATGTGGTTCTTAGATAAGATGCAAGAATTGCTGGTAACAGAAAAGTTTCTCAAAGGTACTACACTTAATAAAATTTCTGCTGAACAGATGCGCTATGTGAAACAACAGGGATATAGCGATCGCCAAATTGCCTTTGCTACTAAAACTACTGAAGATGAGGTACGAGCATACAGAAAAAAATTGGGTATTTTGCCTGTATATAAGCTAGTAGATACCTGTGCTGCCGAATTTGAAGCTTTTACTCCCTATTACTATTCCACCTATGAAGCAGGAGAATCAGAAATTACTCCTTCAGATAAATCTAAGGTAATGATTTTAGGGGGCGGCCCTAACCGTATAGGACAAGGAATTGAGTTTGATTATTGCTGTTGTCACGCCGCTTATGCCCTTTCTACCGCAGGATACGAAACCATTATGGTTAACTCTAATCCTGAAACCGTATCTACAGATTATGATACTAGCGATCGCCTATACTTTGAACCTTTAACTAAAGAAGATGTCCTCAACATCATTGAAGCCGAAAACCCCGCAGGAATTATAGTTCAGTTTGGTGGACAAACTCCCCTGAAATTAGCTGTGCCTCTACAAACTTATTTAGAAGACAGGGACAATGATCAAATCCCAAACACCAAAATCTGGGGTACATCACCAGATTCGATTGATGCCGCCGAAGATCGGGAACGATTTGAACAGATATTGCGGGAATTAGATATCAAACAGCCTGCTAACGGGATTGCTCGCAGCTACGAAGAATCCCTGAAAATTGCCAATCGAGTCTCTTATCCTGTGGTGGTACGTCCTTCCTATGTTTTGGGTGGTAGAGCAATGCAAATCGTCTATTCTGATGCCGATTTACAACATTATATGACTTATGCCGTACAGGTAGAACCCGATCGTCCAATTCTGATTGATAAATTTCTCGAAAATGCGATCGAGGTTGATGTAGATGCTCTGTGTGACCAAACTGGCAAGGTAGTTATTGGTGGCATTATGGAACACATTGAACAAGCAGGGATACATTCAGGGGATTCAGCTTGTTCTATTCCCTATAACTCTCTACCAGAGTCCGCCATTGCTACGCTCCGTGACTGGACAGAAAAACTAGCCAAAGCCTTAAAGGTAGTTGGGTTAATGAACATTCAGTATGCTGTTCAGGGAGAACAGGTATTCATTATTGAAGCTAATCCCCGTGCTTCTCGTACTGTTCCCTATGTATCCAAAGCGACTGGTGTTCCCTTAGCAAAAATAGCATCTTTGGTTATGTCTGGAGAGAGTTTAGAGTCCTTAGGGGTAAAAAGTGAAACTATTCCCAAACATATTGCGGTCAAAGAAGCTGTGCTACCCTTTAATAAATTCACCAACACAGATACGCTCCTAGGGCCAGAAATGCGTTCTACAGGAGAAGTAATGGGTATTGATAGTGATTTCGGTAAAGCCTTTGCTAAAGCCGAAATTGGTGCTGGGGTTGATTTAGCTTTAACAGGAACAGTATTTGTTTCGATGAATGAACGAGACAAAAAAGCGATCGTTCCTGTAGTCCAAGACTTTATTGATTTAGGCTTTAAAATAGTTGCCACGGCGGGAACACAAAAGGCATTGCAAGCCGATGGAATCAAAGATGTAGATTTAATTCTTAAACTTCATGAAGGTCGTCCTCATGTGGTCGATTCTATCAAAAACAATGAGATTCAATTAATTATCAACACTCCTACAGGAGAAGAATCTCAAACCGATGCTCAATTAATTCGACGGATGGCACTAGATTATAGGTTACCAATAATTACGACGATCGCAGGGGCAAAAGCAACAGTAGCGGCGATTCGTTCGTTGCAGTCTGAACCTTTAGAAGTTAAGGCATTGCAAGAATATCTTCAATAGATAGTTGAACAAAACAAAAATATAATAATCGGGGAAAGTTTAATAATATATATTATTCACTACTTTCCCTACTGTTTAGCTTGGATAAATTACCCTAAATAATTAATCGCAATACCCACAAACTTCAGCTACAAAAATTTTTTCGATTTGTTGTTAGTTCAATCAGGTTTGGGGGAATAATAACTATACAGCCACTATCTGGAGCGCCATTTTCCTGACAAAGATATGTTTTTCTGCTGATTATTTATATCTTTATTTCCTATGTCTTTTGCGATTAAACACGGACTTTTCAAATTCAATATAATAGATCATCATGCAATTCTAGGGGTGTCTTTAGACGCTGAACCTAAACAAATTCGTTTACGATATTTGAAAATTGCTCAAAAACTACACCCAGATAAGTGTCGTTCAGATCGAGCTAGAATGAAGATGGCAAGTCAGATTTTGTCTAAGTTAGTTAATCCTGCTTATGAGCAGCTATCTAGGAAAAATACTTTTGCTGAACATCAATTGGTTTTAACTCAAATTGGCAAACGTCTAGCAGAAAACCCAGAACGAATTATAGTTACAAATGAATCTGCCCAAGAACTATTAAAAGCTGGAGCTCGTGCCGAATTAATTTATCCGAAGTTAATCAAAAAAATCACAGCCGAACAGTATCAATCCTTGGCAGAAGCAACTCAAAATATTGGTATTGTTAGTGAAGTTAACTTAGTTTATCTGATGCTTAAAAGCGCTCAGGGAATCAACAGAAATAACCATATCTCTTCAGCCAAAACTAAGACTTCCACTCAAACTATCTCCCAATCCAAAGCTAATGTAACTCAGGCTTCTGTTTCATCTGCCGAAACTACAGCTAAGGCAGAAGAACCCACATCTGAATCAAGAGTTGCTGCTTTTGTTGATCGCGCTCAACAGTATATAGCTAGAGGAGAATACGATCGGGCAGTTACAGAATTGCGAGATGCCCTCAGAATTGACCCTAATAATGCTAAGGCTCATGCGGTAATGGGAAAAGCTTATCTCTATAAAAAGCAGTTGACTATGGCAAAAGTTCATATTGACAAAGCTTGCAAAGCAGATCCTCACAATCCTATCGTCACCGAAAGCAAAAAAGCGTTAGATAAACTGACCAAAATAGCCAATAAATCAAAAACCTCTATTCCTAGTTCTACTCAGAAGTCTGCCAGTAAATCTGGTAATAGTGGCTTCTTTAGTGGTTTTTTTGGGTCGAAAAAAAAGTAAGATAACACAAGTAGATATTGCTAATGTCTCGCCATCAATATCGAAAGCAAATCTGTACAAAAGGTGAAATGATTTATCAACCCCCTGCTGGAGCTAGAGATTTATTACCATTAGAAGTAGAACAAAAACGTTGGATTAACGATCGCCTACAACATATATTTCAGAAATGGGGCTATCAGCGTATTGTCACCTCTACTTTAGAATGGCTGGACACCCTAACAGCAGGTGGTGCAATTCAACCGTCCAAAGTTATTCAAATACGCAACAACGGTGAACACTCTTTAGGATTACGCCCTGAATTAACTGCTTCTATTGCTCGTGCAGCAGTAACACGGATGGCTAGCAATACTTCTCCTCAACGTCTTTGCTATCGTGCTAACGTTTTTCGTAATCCCCCCCAAAGTCATCATGGTCGTCAGCTAGAATTTTATCAGGCTGGAGTAGAATTGTTATTTGCTGGTGGTGTTTTAGCCGATGCGGAAGTAATTCTGTTGCTGGTAGATTGTTTACATGATTTGGGCATACCAGATTGGTCAATCTTATTAGGAGAAGCAGGGTTAACGCGATCGCTTTTGGCAGTGTTTCCTGAATCGATTCGTCAACAGGTACGTAACTGTATTGCTAATCTTGACCGTATTACCTTAAATAATCTGGAATTAGACGCAGATTTAAAAGCCCAAGCTTTATTTTTATTTGATTTAAGGGGTAAGCCAGAAGAAGTTTTAAGTAAAATCTTGACCTTAAGTTTAGATTATGAGGCAAAAGAAATAGTTCATAACTTAAAGTCTCTAATTGAACTGCTTAATAATAGCTGCGATCGACCCTTACCCATAACTTTAGATTTAAGTTTATTACAAACTTTTGATTACTATACAGGTATTGTTTTTAAAGCAGTTAGTTTTCAAGATCATCAGTCCTATGTTTTGGCAGAGGGTGGACGTTACGATCAATTACTGGGACTATACGATCCTCAAGGAAAAACATCACCTGGAATTGGGTTTTGTCTTTCAATTGAAGATTTACATTCTTGTTTACTGTCTACAGAAAACCTACCTCAACAAGCTCCAAAGAGCGATTATTTAGTTATTCCTACTACCCCCGAAGTAGAGGCTGCTGCTTTTAAATATGCCAGTCAGTTAAGGAAAGAAGATGATTCTGTCAGGATTGAAATAGATTTAGAAAAACGTTCTGAAACTGCAATTAAACAATATGCTACAACTTGTAGTATTAAACAACTAATCTGGATCGAAGCAGATGAAAGCCCTAGAGTTGAAGATTTAGACTAATTTAGTTTCTTCAGTGGGAAGATTTAAAGCGATCGCTAGTAAAACTATTAGCAAATAAGTTATGGTGATCGCTTTTATTCCTTGGCTGGGTAGATACACGACTTGGCAAGTTTACGAAAAAAACAGAGCAAAAAGAGATTTGCATACCGCTGTAAATATATCTTCTCGCACGGAAATGGTTACTCAATTATTTCAATACACACCTCAGTTGACCCGTTCTTGTCCTTCAGATTGAGCAGTTTTGATTACAGGCAAATGACTCAAAGGGACTGTAAACGTCACTGTAGAACCTAAACCATCTCCCATACTATAAAAAGAAATAGTTCCTCCCATCGCCTCCACTAGTTTCTGAGAAATTGCTAAACCTAAACCAGTACCTCCATAGGATTTAGTCCTTGAACCATCTACCTGATAAAAGTTATCAAATAGTTTATTTTGCTTTTCTAAAGAAACCCCAATTCCCGTATCGGCAACACTGATTTTAGCCATTCCTGGAAATTCTATCCCCTGAAATTCAACTTTTTTATTATTTACTTCAGCACTAATTATAATCCCGCCTTCTTGGGTAAATTTGATCCCATTACCAACTAAGTTCAACATTACCTGAAGTAAGCGTTGATAGTTGCCATATAGAGTCACGGGGGTAAGAGTAGAGGGATATTTTATTTGGAAACTAAGATTTTTTTGTACTGCTTGGGTACGAATGAGATTATCAACGTTATGGAATAGTTCATCTAATTCAATCTCTGTTAATTCCAATTCCATTTTGCCCGCTTCAATCTTGGCAATATCGAGAATGTCATTGATCAAATTGAGTAAATGAATTGAGGATTTATAGGCTTCTTCAATAAATTCGTGCTGTTCTTCTGGGTTATCTGCCATTCCTTCTAGAAGCAACTTCAGAAAACCAATAATTCCGTTGAGGGGAGTACGAAGTTCGTGAGATGTATTGGCCAAAAAATCACTTTTGAGGCGGTTAGCTTCTTCTGCTTGGATACTGGCTTGCTCCACTTCCCGATATAGCTTTGCTAGCGATATTGCTGCTTCTACCTGTTCGGCAATTTCGTGGAGCAACTCCATTTCTGACGTTGTCCAATAACGATAGCGATCGCACTGTTGCAAACAGATTAAAACATTATCTTCACTATTACAATTAGTAGATACTACTAAAACAGATTTGCGTTGTAAAGTATCTTGCCCGATAAAATCTACAGCTACGGGTTCAGTGGATTTAAGTGCTTGCTCGAGATGGGCTTCCTGATACCAGTTCAATTTATATTCAGCCGTTGAACAACATTTGGACTGACAATATTCCGCCTCTACCACCAATTTAGCGACATTGGTGTGACTAGTCAAAATTAAGCAGCGACTGACAGCAAAAGTTTCACCTACGTTGTTGACAGTGTGCTGAAAAATAGTTTCTAAATCTAGACTGCGGCGAATTTTACGCACAACTTGATTTAAGAGTTTTTGATAGCTATAAATAGCTGCTGGTGTTTCATTGTGAGCAAAAGAAAACATTTCTGCTTCTTGTAGCAAATGTCCCATAACTAAAACTTTTTGAGGTTCTCCCACGGGGGGAAATATGGGACTAATTACTAACTCAAAAGAATAAGAAGTTCCTGCACACTTAAATAAGCAATAGCATTGTTCAGGCAGTCGACGTTTAATAACTCTTTTAATCTTGTCGATGTATGCTGGAAAATCAACGGGAGCAAAAACATTTTCCTGAGATAAACTCGAAGCAGGATTACTATCTGGACAAGTGCCGTATTCCCAACTCAATCCGTATTTCTCAGCTTTCGACCACCAAAAAGACAGATAATTACCTGAAATATCTTGAGTAAAAACTAATTCTGCTCCCAAGTGTTGCCATCCAATTTCATTGGCTGACAACGTAGTATTAGCATCAGATAGTTCTGAATCAAATCTAGGGAGCATCGGCAAAAAGGTTAGATTTGGATGGAGTTCCAACCTAAAAATTGAACTCCTCCCTGAAACTATAACCTATAGATATCTAAGGTAGGAATAACGTTTTTCTTTCTGTAATGTTCCTCAGTCTGTTCAACCGCTGTGAAAGATTGAAATTTGCTAGACTTCAAGTACACTGAACTTGCTATTAAAATTAAGTAATCATACAAAGAAAATCAGACCAAGAACTTTTTTCTTTTTAAGCTTTACTCTAAATTGGTTGTCAGAGCAAAAGATTTAGTTTAATCATTCCATTCTCCATGGGGAGGAACAGGAGGATTGCGCCGAAAAGTGCGGGTTAAGTCGGTATTATCTTCTCTTTCTCCATTAAGCCATTGCTTAATAGCCACTTCAATCACTCGACTAGGATCATTGGTTAGATGCTTAATTCTTTCTACAATTTCTGAGTCTAGATCAATCGACATTCTTATTTTTTCTGGCGATCGCTCTAAGGGCGAAGGATCATCATTCATAAATTTTTTTCCTGATTTTATTTTTATTTTACCTGCTGAGCTTAATTGACGCTCAACACGCCTGGGGCATAAGGAAAGCTTACACAGTCTTCTAACGACAGTACCTGGGTTGACCTTAGGTAAAAACAGATGAACTTAAGCAAAATCTATAATAGACTTAAGAAATAGGTAAAAATGAACATTACAATAGTTTAAACATTACTAACTTTTAAAGATTTTTATTTCTTAAAATTTTTATGACTGACGTTCCCGTCTCTCGTATTCGTAACTTTTCAATTATTGCCCATATCGATCATGGTAAATCTACCCTAGCCGATCGAATGTTGCAATCGACTGGTACTGTTGCACAAAGGCAGATGAAAGAACAATTCCTCGACAATATGGATTTAGAACGAGAGCGAGGAATTACCATCAAGCTACAGGCAGCCAGAATGAACTATACTGCTAAAGATGGGCAAGAATATGTTTTAAATTTAATTGATACTCCTGGTCACGTAGATTTTTCTTACGAAGTATCCCGTTCTCTAGCTGCTTGTGAAGGAGCTTTGCTGGTGGTAGATGCCTCCCAAGGGGTTGAAGCGCAAACTTTGGCGAATGTTTATCTAGCATTAGAAAATGACTTAGAAATTATTCCTGTACTCAACAAAATTGATTTACCAGGAGCGGAAAGCGATCGCGTTGCCCAAGAGATTGAAGATGTAGTAGGTTTAGACTGTACTGATATTATCCAAGCTTCGGCCAAAATAGGATTAGGAGTAGACGATATCCTAGAAGCGATTGTGCAGAAAGTACCGCCACCACAAGATACCATAGATGAGCCTTTACGAGCTTTAATCTTTGATAGCTATTACGATGCTTATCGTGGGGTGATAGTTTATTTCCGAGTCATGGATGGCAAGGTTAAAAAGGGCGATTTAGTTCGTCTGATGGCATCGGGGAAAGAATATGCGATCGATGAACTGGGGGTTCTTTCTCCAACTCAAGTTGAAGTAAATGAGCTTCATGCAGGAGAAGTAGGCTATTTTGCTGCTGCCATTAAAGCTGTAGAAGATGCCCGTGTGGGTGATACGATTACTCTAGTTGAAGCTGCTGCACCAGAACCTTTACCTGGTTATACAGAAGCTAAACCAATGGTATTTTGCGGTTTATTTCCGACAGACTCCGATCAATACCCAGATTTAAGGGAAGCTTTAGATAAATTAAAACTTAATGATGCTGCCCTTTCCTATGAACCTGAAACCTCTAGTGCTATGGGTTTTGGTTTCCGTTGTGGTTTCTTAGGATTACTACACATGGAAATTGTTCAGGAAAGACTAGAGCGAGAATATAATTTAGAACTCATTACCACTGCCCCTTCTGTAATTTATCGCGTCACTACGGTAGAAGGAGAAGTGATAGAGATCGACAACCCTAGTTTGTTACCCGATCCCCAAAAACGGGAAAAAATTGAAGAACCCTATATTAAAGTAGAAATAATTACTCCCGAAAATTATGTTGGTACTTTGATGGATTTATGCCAAACTAGGCGGGGAGTATTTAAAGATATGAAATACTTCACCCAAAACCGTACTTGCTTAGTCTATGAATTGCCTCTAGCCGAAGTAGTCACCGACTTTTTTGACCAAATGAAGTCCCGAACTAAAGGTTATGCCAGCATGGAATATCAGATGTTGGGCTATCGTTCTGACCATCTAGTTAAGTTAGATATTTTAGTTAATAAAGATCCTGTAGACGCTTTATCTACCATCGTTCATCGGGATAAAGCTTATTATGTTGGTCGAGCATTAACGGAAAAGCTGAAAGAATTAATTCCTCGTCATCAGTTTAAAGTACCAATTCAAGCCGCTATCGGCTCGAAAGTAATTGCTAGTGAACATATTCCCGCCTTGCGTAAAGATGTCTTGGCTAAATGTTATGGCGGTGATATATCTCGGAAGAAAAAATTACTGCAAAAACAAGCCAAAGGTAAAAAACGCATGAAAGCGATTGGGACTGTCGATGTCCCCCAAGAAGCATTTATGGCAGTTTTAAAATTAGGTTCAAGTTCATAGAGAAGTTTAACAAAACTAGAGAGCAAGTATTTTCTATCTCTAGCAATCTAAAACCATGACTATTCAAGATTTTCCCGAATCTCCTTCGTTTAATACTCGCCCGAAACGCAAAGTAGGAATTCTAACTGCTCTCCGCCTGGGCTTATTTAATATGGGACTAGGATTGATGGCAGTACTGACTTTAGCCGTATTAAATCGGGTAATGATTAGTGAATTGGGTATACCCGCAACTATTACGGGGGGGATTTTAGCAACATCTTTATTTGTTTCCCCCGCACGGGTATGGTTCGGACAACTATCGGATAACAAACCTTTATTAGGCAAACATCGTACTAATTACGTACTGTTAGGTACGGCTATTTATGGTTTAGCAGTATTTTTAGCAGTACAAGCTGTTTGGCAGTTAGGGGCAGTTGTTAGAACTAGTGATGCTTGGTTGTGGAATACTCAAACTATCGGCTGGAGTGCCATCTTAGCTCTAATCATGGCTATTTATGGTTTAGCGGTTAGTTCTAGCTCGACACCTTTTACTGCTTTACTCGTTGATATTACCGAAGAAGATAGTCGCTCAAAATTAGTAGCGATAGTCTGGTCGATGTTAATGGTAGGTATAGTAATCGGCGGAGTTACTGGTGGTATTGTCTTTAAAAAAATCGAAGCGGGCGGAATTACCGCAGGTAACATTCCTTTAGAAACATTACAACCACCAATTAATTCTATATTCAGTTTTGTACCCTTTTTGGTTGTTGCTTTAGCTTTTATTGCTACCTGGAGAGTAGAAAAAAAATATTCTCGTTTTACTACTAGTAACAGTGCAACTAATCGAGAAGATAGTATTACGATCGCCAGAGCAATTAAAGTTTTAACTACCAGTCGCCAAACTGGTATCTTTTTTGCTTTTTTGTCTATTCTTACTATTGGGTTATTCATGCAAGAAGCAGTACTCGAACCTTATGGCGGTGAAGTATTCGCCATGAGTATCGGTGAAACTACTAAACTAAATGCATACTGGGGAATGGGTATTTTGTTTGGGTATAGTCTTACAGGGTTTTGGATTATTCCTCACTTGGGCAAAAAATTAACTACTAAAGTTGGTTGTATTCTAGTTGCTGTCTGTTTTGGCTTAATTATTCTGTCTGGCTTTACCCAACAGCCAAAAATTTTACAATCCGCAATGGTATTATTTGGCGTGGCGGCGGGAATGGCTACCGTCGGTGGCATTAGTTTAATGTTAGATTTAACTGCTGCAAAAACCGCTGGTACTTTTATTGGCGCATGGGGATTAGCTCAAGCAATGTCTAGAGGTTTGGCCACTTTGAGCGGTGGCGTTATTCTAGATATTGGTAAAAGTATTTTAGCTACTCCCCTTATGTCTTATAGCTTAGTATTTGCCATTCAAGCTTTAGCAATGATGGTTGCCATAATTATTTTAGAGCGTGTTGATGTCAAAGAATTTAAAGAAACTACAGGTAAAGCGATCGCCACGGTGATGGAAGGTGATTTAGACGGGTAATATTACTTCACCGAAGCAATAAGTAATAAGTAATAATTTTTAGATTGGCTTAGGTATTTTCAATTATTTCGTTCCACTCTCCATTATTTACTTCCACCTCAATAATATCTCCGTCTTTGAGATTAAATTGATCGCGTAATTTAACATCTGTTGCTACTTCTAGGATTTGCTCTGGTAGATAGCCATGCTTTCCTGTATCGCTGTCTGTCCGCAGAATATAGCCATCTTTACCCAAAATGTGGCATTTTGCCATACTAATTGAAACAGTTCCACCATATTCTTCTTTTTCTAAACGTAGACAATCTTGGGGAAAATAATATTTATGGTTTGTCAGATGAACGTTAAGTGTTCCAGGAAAAAAACTCATTCCAGTCTTCTTTGTATAGTAAGACGATAGTTTTTTCATCCAAAAGGAGAAGTCATTTTTCCCAGTTCTTATCTCTCCCCTTAGCTTCATTGCTATCGCTATTTTAGTTGACTAACGTATGGACTATATGGACGCATTTTTTACCGATCGAGCAATAATTATGAGATATTTACTTGGCACATTTTAAGATCTACTGTGGGGACTTCAAGTTTATCTGTTGTGGCAACATAGTTAGAAAATGCGTAATTGCCTAATGAAAAATAGGCATTGTTAACTAAATCAAAATAATCTTGAGAAATCATAGCACTGTGTCTCTTTAAGCCCTCTTGATAACGCTGTTCGGCTTGTTCAAGACCTATATATACCCAGGCTTTCCCCTGTATTTTTAGATCAATCTTACTAGTTACATTAATTCTTTGATAATTTCTCTCACGTCGGTCTAAATTTTCCAACTCTTGTTCAGAAACACCAAATAAAATCCCGATAATAGTCTGGCTTTGAACAGGGCGTATATTTAAAAAAGTGACAAAACCATCTAGTCTTTTTCCAGTCTGGCGATCGCAATAATATTTGTAGTTAGGTAAGTCGAGGCTGTTATTCATCGCAATATTCCAGCAACGACGAAAATTTTTTAAACCACAAATCATCAAATCTGAACCAGAAGTTAATTTACGCCTCAAGTGTTGCTCTAGGTTTTCTACGTTCACCAGAGAACCATAGCCAAAGACAAAGTTAGATTGATACATGGCTCAATAATTTTACGACAATAAGGGGTCTAGCATTTAATCTTGCCAACCCCTTATCTTCTATCGAGATCTATCCAGAGACAGATTACTCTGACTATTTAACGGATGTATTCTTTTAATATGCTGTTGCGGTTGGGATGACGCAGTTTGCGTAATGCTTTAGCTTCGATTTGACGAATACGCTCGCGAGTAACATTAAAGATTTGTCCAATTTCCTCTAATGTCTTCATGCGACCATCATCTAGACCATATCGAAGGCGCAGAACGTCACGTTCACGAGGACTAAGAGTGTCTAGTACGTTTTCTAGATCTTCTCTCAATAGACTTTTAGATACTTGATCTTCAGGAGTTTCACCATCAGCTTCGATAAAATCGCCCAAACGGGAGTCTTCTTCTTTACCAATGGGTGTTTCTAAGGATATTGGCAATTGAGCCGATTTAGCAATAAATCTGAGCTTCTCGATGGTCATTTCCATGCGAGTAGCAATTTCTTCTTCTGTAGGTTTACGCCCTCTTTCTTGAGAAAGCAATTTAGTAGTTTTTTTAATGCGAGAAATAGTTTCGTAGAGGTGAACAGGGAGGCGAATAGTACGAGACTGATCGGCGATCGCTCTGGTAATTGCCTGTCTGATCCACCAAGTAGCATAGGTAGAAAATTTATAGCCTTTTTCGTGGTCAAATTTTTCTGCAGCTCTGATTAGACCTAAAGAACCTTCTTGAATCAAATCCTGAAAAGATAAGCCCCGATTCATGTATTTTTTAGCAATGGATACAACTAAACGTAAGTTAGATTGCACCATCTTATCTTTAGCTCTTCTGCCGATAAACAAGCGACGGCGGAATTTGCGATATTCCATATCGACTTCTCTCGCCCATTCTTCGTCCGTGGCTTCTCTTCCTAAACCATCTTCTAAACTATCTTTAAGTCTTTCTAATTCTAATAAGTCAGCGATTTGGCGAGCTAATTCAATCTCTTCTTCTGCTCTTAAAAGTCGGATACGACCAATTTCTTGTAAATAAATACGAATAGAATCTTCTGTATAAGGTTTTTTTCTACCACGTTCGGCACGACGAGTAGTGGTGGCTTTTTTCTTTTTCCCTTTGATGGCTGTTTTTAAATCAACATCGTCTTGATTTTTACTAGTATCTTGTTCGATTAAGCTTTCCCAATCGTTTCCAGGATTGGCGATCGTTGCTAGAACTTGATTAGCTTGGGTCATGCCGTTTTCCTCTTG
>JASJDX010000158.1 GCA_030064975.1 Pleurocapsa sp. MO_192.B19 | reverse complement strand
CACGACCGCTTTGATCTTCTAGACCAAATCTAAGCTTACGTTTATTAACTTCTAGAATAAAGAATTTTTGGCGACGAGAATTATCAGAATTGTCATTGGAAGCGTCAAATAATACTTGATTGCGATCGCGAGAGAATTTTGCCCAAATTTCTATGGTTCCTTCATCAGTAATTTCGTAAGTTTCGTTTTCTTCAGACAGCCTAATAAAGTCGTCATCACCATCTAATCGAACAGCCCAATCTACATTTTGCCATTCTGGATTAGGATCGGGGATGGCTATCCGTTTAATGGTAACCTCCTTACCATTACTTGCTGCTAAATTAATGAGGGTTGCTTGGGCTCCTTCATCGATGGGTAAATAGACTTGTAAGTTTGCTTCATCCCCTGCCAAGTCTGCATATTGTAAGCGCAGCACATCAGTAAACGATCGCACAACATCCCAAATTCTGATTTGGCTAAACTCTCCAAAGAAAGGAGCAGCATTAGTCAAATCGTCAGGGTAGTTGATAGTCTTAACACTTCTGGCAAGACCAAAATACAGGGTTGTAAATTGAGAGCTGATTTCTACTTCAGCTATTTGATCGGAAGCTTTATAGAAAGTGTCACAAACTAATTGGATTTTGCCTGACTTTTCTGAATCAGCTAAGTTCCAAGTTGCTACCAGATGATGAAATCGCGATTCAAACTCTTGGGGAAATTCTGCTAAATTAATTTGAGCGCATAAAGTATGCTCGTAGGAAATACTTACTTGGAAGCGTAATTGTTGACCGACAACCTCTAAACAAAAAGTGTTATTGCCATCTTCAGTTGAGCCATCAAATAAAATTTGTTTTTGTCCCCGCTCAAACTTTGCCCAGATTTCTATCGTACCCTGCTGACCAATTTGATAATTAGCAAGGTCAATATATTCTATTGGTTCTGGTGGATTTTCATTAAGCTGAACTGTTAGAGCTTGTCTTCTTAGGGGGACATGCTCCTGAACCCATTTTTGGTCGATATCACCACTAGGATCTATTTCTACCATCGCCCTACGATGATGCTCGGTACGATCTAATAAAACAGAACGAGGATCGCGGTTAAACACCCAATAAGCTTCTGGAGTTGCATCTTTCTCATTGGGGATTACATTCCACCATTTTTCTATCTGTTCTTCAGTTCTGGTGCTTTGCCAAATTCTGAGTTCAGCAATTTCTCCGTGGAAAAACTTGTCAATTAAAGGATCACCATCATTACTAGGTTCTTGTCTTCTAAGACCCAAATACAAGGGGATATCTTTTTCAAGCCCCCGGCAAGTTTCACCAGAATCTTGAATCTTTTGAAACTTGCCATCAATATAGAGTTTTTGGAGACCTGTTTCTCGTTCAAAACTCCAAGCAATATGATGCCAGGTATCTAAAGATAACTTTTCAGAAGTAGTAATATCTCCATCGTTAAATCCCGCGATGATTTGACCTTCGTCCGAAAGTAAGAGATAGAAGTCTTGATTGGGAACCTGTTGACTTGGACTGATGCTGCCGATGATGGGCATATCAGGGCTAAATGCTGCTACTTTAACCCAAACTTCGATAGTGAAACTTTGCTTGACAAGCTTAAGCTCTTCGGCACAAGGTAAAAGTAAATATCGATCCTGTCCGTTGAGTTGCAGAACTCTGTCACGAAAAACTGGTAAATCCGTTACTGTATGCCATTTTTGCTCTACATCATCTGAACCCACAGATAATTTGCCATGATGTCTATGAGGAGATTGATCTAATATCTGAGGACCATATCCTGCACCTTGTCCGAGATCAATATCGGAATATAGAGGACCTTGGTGATCGCTAACGCTACGACCAAATCCTTCTGTCATCGGCAGGTAACATAACAAATGCTCTTCCGAAACAGGGGAAATATGTCTTCTATGCTTTTCATGAGCGGGAGTTTCTATGTACTCTTGGGGAATAGCGATCGCCCAAAGACGGAAATCAGAAATTTGACCTTTAAAATAACTGTCATCAGTTGCAGGACCATCATCAAATCGGGTGAAGATTAACTCGTCAAAACTTATAGTATTAAGATTACCAAGATAAATATCCCCTACTTGATCTAAACGGAAACCATTATCTTTGTTGTTGTAGCCAGTACTGGTTACTTCTGAGATCGCTTGTCCATCAAGATAGAAACGGAAAGCAATTTCATCTTGGGGCGTTTTTTCGTATACGGTTAATCTTTCGTCGCTACGGCGAACTAAAAAGGTTTTTCTTTGTAGAAGGTCTCTAATACGCCATTGTTGATTAATGATATCTACTAATACTTCGTAAGTGTCGGAAAGATTAGCTTGTGATTTAAGTTCTGATTCTAATACTGAACCTTGTTGAATTTCTCTATCATTTAGCTTTTCATAACTTTCATTAACACTAAATATTTCTAGTTCAGCAGTTTCATCGTAAGTAAAGGTTAGATGATGCCAATCTAGATCGGTTAGAGCTTGAGAAAATAAGATTTCTGATTTGATTGTTCTAACATATTCCTGAGGAGTTCCTGCTAACTCTAAAGAAGCAGCCCAAGCATATAGATTAACTTTCCCTCCATTAAGATAAATACTCAAACCATTATCTTCATCACCTTGGGTGAATAGTAGTTGTTTACGATCTGTAATTATTGGTTCGTCTGCTTTAAACCAAAACTGTAGAGTGAATTGTTCGGAATGCCCTAACCCATGACGCTGTTTATTTTCAATTTTGATGTTGTATTGCTGTGCCCAAAAATGGAGATTTTGAGCGTTTTCTGCCACTGGTTGGGGTAAAATTACTTCATCGTATGGTTTGTCTGTTGGGTGGTATAGCTTTGGTATTCCCCCAGGAAAGAGATGATTTCCATTAAACGAGCGATCGCGAGTAGCTGCTTCACTGCTGTTAGCTAGTTGGGGGTTGGGTTCATTGAGTCGCCAATATCCTGCGAGATTTTCCTCACTACCATCAAGTTGATAGTGACGAGTTTCTTCAATTTGATCTGTGCTCCGTTCGCTGTTCCAGATGCGAACTTCTTGGAGAGTTCCTTTTAGGTAAGCTGTATTGGGGTTGTTATCGAAATTTCTACCCAGATATAAGAGAGTTGAATCTGCAAATTCTAAATCTATCGGAGTTATAGTTGTAGTCTCATTGGTTGTGGTAGATTGTTGACCATCAATATAAAACTCGGCATCAGTTCCATTAAATACCACTGTTATGTGAGTTGATTGATTTATGGTGATCACATTATTAGATGTAAACTTAAACTGGTTAGTACCATCTGTTACTGTAACTAGAACTAATTTATTGCTGGGGTCTATCCAAAGCTGATGTTGGAGCTCAATTTGATTGTTTTCTAGTTTGCCTAAAGAAATTACTGGATGAGTTCCCGCTTCAGCAATACTAACAATGGCTTCAAAGGTAAATTTTTCCAGAGAATCTAGGTTGGTAACTGTTCCTCCCACATATTGATCTATACCGTTGAAGTTGTAGGCATAGATAGAAATTGGCGCAGGGAAAGGCTCCAAAATTAGATCGCCATTAATCCAAACAGGAGTAAGGTAAAGATTAGAACCACCCAAGATTCCGTGTAATTTTGGTGTTGAATTAGCCAGATCGTAAACTTGTAATTCTGGGTTCTCTGATAGAGGCCATTGGATTTGTAGCTCAGAGCTGGTTACCATTGGCCAGTAGGAAATAAGATTGACATCTCTGCCAGTAAGACGCTTAAAGCGGTTATCTTTGATGTCTTCTGCGGTTCGCACACTCTTCCAGAGGCGCACATCGGTAATAGAACCTGAGAAAAATTCGCTGAGGAGGTCTTTGCCAATATTAATCTCAATTGTTGTTATATCTGATTGAATTGCCGTTACATCAAGGGCAGGAGAATTCCCTTTCCATAAGACTGTCCAAGTTGTATCTAGAGTGCCGTTGATATAGAATTTAAGCTGAGAAAAAGTGTTTGTGTCGCTTGCTTCTATTTTGTACGCTTCTTGGATCGTTACTGCTACATGAGAAAAAGTACCTAATGAAATAGAACGATCGCTTAATAGTATCAAACCATGTTGCTCATTATTGGGTGCTTTGCCTGGAATTGCTTGTAAATCAATTGCTACTAATTCACCACCCTGCTTGGGTTGTGCAAAATAAATTTTTGAATCGGAGTTCCCTGAGTTGATTTGTGAACTTTTTAGTTCGGATTCCCAATTACGATCGCCCCTAGCGTCTTGGGCATTACAGAAAAAGGCAAGTTTGCCTAGAGGGGTAATAAAAAACTGGAACTGAGTAAACCCACCATCTGGGCTGCCTGCGGTAAAAATGGGGTTATTGCCAGCTAGAGCTGGTTGCACCCATGCTTCTAGGGTTAGGTCTGGGGTAAAAGGATTTTGAGCGCTAGGAATATCAGTGATGGCGACATAATCATTAACCCCATCAAAGTTTAATACTCTCTCTCCTGTGGGAGTATCTTGTAAACTGCGTAATGCCCAGTCTAAATCGGCATAAGACCAATCGAGTTTGCGAGCTAGTTTGAGAAAGCGATAAATGCGATCTAGTTTTTGTGGGGTTAGGTTTTGAATACAATCGTAGGGTTCATCAGAAACAATTAGTTCATTCTTATCATGACGAACAATATAAGTCTTATCATTATCAGAGTCCCAAATCCGCCATTTTTCAGTTTGCCATTTTGATATTTTTATTTTTTCAGAAATAGCAATATTATGCTCTGCAAACTTGTCTTTTAGTAAAGCGGGAAATTCAGATTTATTTAATCCTGTAATTACAGATTCTGCAACATTCTCAACTTTAAATTTTTCTACATTTCCTTCAAATACAATTAGATCGCTGCTATCTTTTTGAAGTATATACTCCTTGTTGTTTTCTATATCTTTTAAGAGCCATTTATCTGATTTCTTTGCAAGTAATACATCTACTAAAACTTTGACATTCTCGGATAAAGTGCCTATGCCATTTTCTGTAAATTTTGTTCTAAGTTCAGCAGAAAATTCACGGTTCTCTAGTTCTGTATAAAAGCTGGCAATAGTTCTAAACAATTCATTTTCACAATCATGTTCTATTCTGAGACTACCTTTGCCATCACCAGTATTATTAATAAAAAATAAGCTATTTAAATTAGCATTGATTTCATCATTACTTAAATCTAAATATAAAAGTTCGTTTAATTGTTTATGAGTTAGTTTAGTTTGTTCAATAAATTTTTCAACATCTTCTAGACTACCTTTACCTTTTAAGGAGACTTCTCGATAGAAAGTAAGGCTAGCATCTTGTTTGTCAATGGTGTATCTAGCATTCTTTTCTGGAATAAACAGTTGCCATTTTTCATTAGGAGAAATCACTAAGACTTCTACTTTACCTGATAAATCAAATTTTTTCTCTTTAAGTTCTTCTTTAAATGAATTATTTGCAGGTCGATCTAAAACTTCAACCAAGTTAGTAGATGAATTATTAAGAGCGGTTTCTATTGCAGCAGAAAAATTGGTTTTACTGATTGTAAATAATTCCTTACTTCCGTAGTAAGCAAATATCTGATCATCAGAAATTTCTTTTGCTAGAAGTTTATATTCCCGTGGAGAAAGGGCTAAAATTTCGCGGGCTATTTCTGGTTCGATCGCTTTGTATTCTTTGAGCTTTTTAATAACTGCTTTCTCATCATCTTGGTCAAAATCATTGCTCAGCTTCAGGCTATAACCTGCTTTATCTGGTTGGAAAGCATCGGTGATAGCACCACGAAAATCTAGAATGTTATTTTTTTGTAATTCTTGATAGATTTGTTTTGACTTTTCTTCATCGATATTGGTGTTTTTAAGATTAGCAAAAGCATTATCCCCAACCAGGCTAAATAAACGATAGATATCTTGAAGCTTGATTTTCAGTTGTTTGAGATAGATCCGAATCTCTTCTAGGGGCAGATGGAAGGGCAAATCTATAGGGAATTTTGCCTTTTCTAACTCTTGGTAGGGGGATGAATCTCCTTTGCGAACAAAGTCTTCGAGGACTTCATTAACGAGATCGATATAGGGAACTAGGTTAAAAGTATTTTCTTTGTCTAGGGCAAGGTTGAAAAGACGTGGTTGTCTTTCTGCTAAAGGATGCTCAACTTGATCTTGAGGGATATGTTTTTCGATGAAGCGCAGTAGATCGACGAAATAAGCTGCGGGACCAAATATAGAGCGGGTATGTTCGCATTCTATGAAATCAAGATTACCAAAGATGCGATTGTAAGCGGGAATGAGGTTTTGAAATTCGAGGAAGCTATCGGGAATGTTGTTAAATAAGGCTTCTTTGATCGATGGAGAAGCAATTGTATCTTTGATATTTGCCCAGAGGAGGGTGATTTGCTCTTGGATTCGTAAGGCTTCGCGATAGGTTCTACGAGCTTTACGAACATCACCATTAAAGGGTTCTCGATCGAGATATGTTGTAATGAAATTCTCTTCGGTGAAGTTCAATATTTTTTCAATACTGTTCAAGTCAGGATGGCTTTCCTTGAACATTTCGAGAGTTTGAAGTGGCGAAACTGTTTGTGAGTTTGACATAGTGTTATCTCTCTTTTATTTACTAGTTTTTATAAGGAATACATGGTTATTCTTTTGGGATTTGGGTGTTTATTGAAGTATTTCAAGCTTTAGCGCTTTATATGTTTCATGCCTTTTCCTTTTAGGATTACAATTGGTGACCGAAGATGAAAGTTCAGGTGCAGCTAAAAATTCAAGTCCTCCTTGGATAGAAGAAGAGCCTGATTCCCGATCAAGAGAGGTGCCAAGTACAAATTCGAGAATGTGGTATTGCGTATGAGGTTCACAGGAGTAGGTCCGAGAACCTCACCATAGGTCAGCCTTAAGGGATTAAGAACTTCAGACTTTCTTGATCTCACGATGCCTCCGTAACGGCGGATAAGCGAATCCGCTAGTTGCTGTTGTTCTGGATAGTCGGCTGTACTCGTACTCTTAGCTTCGGTAAATTTTTTCTTGCCGGTTAGTCGGCTCCGCTGAGCAACATCAATCTTACGGATTAGCGGTTTGCCATTTGGCTTCCGTGCGGGTGCAAGGGGACCTATATTTCCTTGCCTGGGCGGCTCTAGTGGCTGGACGTGTAACTGCTCACTTACATCCGTGGTTACGCTCTTCTGTTGCTGAGCTACTCTCTGTTCAAACTCTCCTGCAAGTCTATCATTTGCTCGCACTTGAGCCTCTCCAGCCCTAGGTTTAGGCTTCTGACGAGCTATTTGTGTTCCCTTTGCCATGGACAACACTTCGACCGCTGTGAGCGCACCTTGGCCTACACCGCCCGACACTTGAGCGATCCCGAGCCAGCGATCTTCTGAGGTTTTAGCTGTCACCGCCCTTCCCATGCCCTCACCAATATTGGTTCCAGCAGTATCAAGCCCTTCGAGTATATTTGGACCTACCATCAACACTCCGGCACCTACCTCAAGAACCGTATCAACAACAGTTGCTTCAACTGCAGCTGCGGTTCTTATCGCCTTTTTCAAATCCTGATTTTCTATACCTGTAGCTTTGATAAACGATTCTGCCCTCTCAAGTGAAGCAGCTCCCGCCTCAAAAGCTTTCTCCTTTACCCATCTCTGCGCTGATCGTATCCCAGAAATCGTTGTGTCCCACCATCCACCTTCCATCCCATTGATTTCAATGACGTTTATCGGATTTGCTTGTACAAATGCATAGGAATTGACTCCATCATCAATACCCATTGGATCGGAACTTGTCCATCTATATAGCCACGGCACGTAATACCGTGCTCCGTAGTAGTACAATTCACTCTCCTCATCTCGCTCCTTGCCCGTATAGCGATATCGCTTTGATGTCTCAGTTTGACTACGCACCGCCTGATAGGAAGTACTGCCATAGGGGTAATATTCCTCATAGGAAATCACCGCTCCAGCTGCATCTAATTCCACGCTTGCTGAACCAAGATGATTTCCCAACTGGTAGCGAATAAGCTGCTGCGGTGCAGGATCGTTGCCTTGAGTGCGAGTTTCTACCAGAGCAATACGCTGCTGGTCATCCATGACATGTAAAGTTTCCCGTTCTAAGGTGATTGTTCCAGTACCATTACGTTTTCTAAAAACCTCAAATCCTCCCAGATAGATACGTTCTTCTATTAATCCTGGGGATTTTTCGACAATTTTGCGGGTGCGTTGACCGGCAGCATCATAGACATAGTAAGCAGTTCCCCCACCACCGAGATCGGCTTGCTGTAGTTGGTCATTATAATCCCAGTGCATATTAGGAGCAGTGGGGTCGGCATGGTTTTCTAGATGGGGCATCCAAATCATGTTGCCATGATCATCATGAATATACGAACTAACTAGGGGATTATTACCCGTTAGTTCAGTGCTACTCAAACGGTTACTTAGCTTATCTGATTCGATTAAGCTAGCTTCGTTATAGGCATAGGTGCGAGTCCAACCTGGATGGGCGGGATTGCTGCCCCGATGTTGCATAGAGAGGATATTTCCCACTGCATCGTAGATATAACGCTTGATATAAGTCCCCATTGCGTTACCATTACCTGGATGATCGAGACCAGTATGAAATTTGTTGAAGGCATCGGGTGCAGTAGGAGGATTGAGCTGTCCATCTGTTGTTTGCCCTAGATGTTCCCGTCCCGTTGCTTTGTCCAACCGATATAGAGGATCGTATTCATAGCTCGAACTCGGTTCTACCCTTTTGTTGCGGAAATAAATAATATTTTGAATATCGGAATGGTCATAAATATAAGTGATATTGCCTACAGGGTCGTAGGTGTAGCGCAGATCCTGCACGCTCTGATTTTCGGTTTCATTAAAAGGAGGCTGGGGACGGATGGTTAACATTCGGGTTAACCGAAATGTTTTGGAATCGTACTCATAACTGGTGGTGGCTTGATTGCCATATTCAATTAAGGTTCGCTGTCCCTTAGCGTTATAGTCAATATTAGTAACGGCGTGTAAATCTGCGGTGGTAGGGTCAAGCAGGTTTGTGGGGGTAGTGCTTTGGCGCAACCACACGTCAACCTCTTCTAATAAATTAGCTTCATTGTAACTGGGCTGGATCACATTAGGAAGAGTAATGCTGTTGTGGGGAGTCACCATCATCACTGGTCGATTCAGCGCATCATATTGGGAAAAGCTGGTGAATATCCCCCGATCCGAAGTATCTAGATTGCCAAGGGCAGCATTAGCGATGGCATCTAGATCGGTTAGAGTTGAGAGTGCCGACCAATCTACTATTTGTTTATATTCCGTCGCCATTGTTCGGCTACTTGACAAGAGATTTCCTTTAAAATCAAACCTTTCGTTAGTAACTACTCCAGCTTGGTCGTAATGCTGGTAAAGCTGACCTTTCAAATTGCGCTCTGCTTCCGAGTGAGTCTCACCATAAACCAACCGCTCAACCAATGCTTCTCCTTCTCCAGGTTGCTGCACAAAACTATGGGTGGGTCTCTGTAATTCGTCGTAGGACATTCTAAACATTTGATTGCGACTGTCCCAACGTCGAATAGGGTTACCTGCCACATTGTTGAGCAGCCAACGTTCTCCCGCTTCCATGCTGTGCTGGTGAATCACATTTCCCAACAGGTCATAGTCGTACACCATCACCTTCCGCTCTAAGGCATCAGTCACAGAACGCTGATTCCCTTCAATATCAAGCTCAACCCGCGTCTCATATTTCTGCTCTGAACCATTATCATCTGTGCCGTTATCGGCAATGGTGAGAAACGTGCGTCCCAATACATCTAGATGAACGACGGTAGGAGTGTTGGCGTGTTTTGCACTCAGCCAAGCTGCTCTGGTCTCTTGGTCTGCTGGCTCAGGAGCATTAGGATTGGGACTACCACGGTCTGCGTACCACTGACTCTCCAGCACCGTATCATTTTCATCCCAAGTTTCCTGATACCAGCTATCAAACTCCACTTTAGAAAAAGTGCCATTGGGTAAATCTGTCCGAATGACTCTCTCTAAAGGGTCGTAGTGAATAATCGGAGTTACGCCACACTCAACTAAATCATCTTCATCTTCGTAGGTATGGGTAGGACTGAAGAAAGGCTCGTATTGCTTGACTGGTTTACCTTTATTGTTAAAAATCGTGCGCCCCGTGCCAACCCAACGCGGATCTGTACGCTGTAGATTCTGGTTACAGCGTAAGACTCCTTGAGCATCCCGCACGGGAGCGAGTCCTGCTTCTGCCTGTATTTTTTGCTGAATTTCGCGACCAAACCCATCGGAGTAGGTAAAACTCACCTGTACTTTAGACTCTTCCCCCGCTGCGAGGTCACTGACATGGGTTTCTCTAGCTAACGTAGCAGCAAAGACGGGTTCTCGCCCTTCTTGCCCTTCAGTATTGATAAACCTTTCTAGGTCGTAGATAACCCGAGTGGTAGCATTTCCTAACAGAGATACTGCGGTAGATAGAGGATTCTGGGAAAACTCATCAATCTGCTGTTGAGTGAGATCGGCCTCAAAGTTATCTAAAGAATCACCTTCCTGGGGAGAGGGCGGAACTTTACCCATCACTGCTGTTCCCGCGACCATTCCCAGAGCATCAAAAACTACCTGAGAGCGATTTCCATTGGGGTCGGTAATTTCCTCTGGCTGGAGGGTTCGATAATTATTACGCACT
>JASJDX010000167.1 GCA_030064975.1 Pleurocapsa sp. MO_192.B19 | reverse complement strand
TAGCGATCGCCGTCTAATACTTAAGATAAAAAATCGATCAATTATTACTATTTTAATTACAGAAAATTGAGATAATAATAACTCTTTAATATACCATAAAAAACTTTTGCAAGAGTTCTAAAGTACTCCCACAGCTTCTGGGGCTAAACAAACCCCAGTTAAGCCTTCCGAACGTAAGACTGGACAGGGTACTAGCCAAGATACTAATTCTGGTGCAGAACCAGAAGCTCCTGGAGCGAAAAATGCTGATGCTCCTGGAGATCCTAATCAAGGTACAGAAGCTCGTTAGTTGTTACTTTAGCTTATAGATTAAGTGATTTAGCCTTTGCTGCAACAAATACAATTAACACAACATAATAAATTTATAGTCGGTAGTTGATCGTATATCATGATTAATTACCGGCATTTTTATTAACCAGCTATCAGCTATTAACTCGGAGCTTTTAGCTTGAAGCTATTAAACAGTGAGTAATTTGAAGCCACATCACGAACAGACACAGCCCACTCCTAAAGGCGATGACCAGATTTATGGTGATAGTTGGCGAGGAGAAATTCAAGAAATAATTAGTGGGGCTTCTGGAGGTTTTTTGTTCGGAATTCCTCTACTTTATACGATGGAAGTCTGGTTTATTGGTTCTTATGTTCGACCGTCAGTTTTGTTAAGTGTTTTAGGTATTACCTTTATTATTGTTCTATTGCTGAATCGTATTGAAGGTTTTCGTCCTCAAGAAAGCGAGACACTCCCTGGAGCGATCGCTGAAAGTATAGAAACTTTGGCTATTGGTATGGTTTGCGCTGCTTTGATGCTAATCATTTTAAAACGGATTGATCTGCAAACAGCTTTAACCGAAGCATTGGGGAAAATTGTTTTTGAAGGTGTACCCTTTTGTTTAGGAGTATCTTTTTCGCGATCGCTTTTGAGTGGAGATGGTTCGGTAGATTTTAACGCACGTAGTTCTCGTAAATCAGATTTTAATAAAAAAAGAAATCTTAGTAATCAAAGAAAAATAGTTTGGCGAGACACCTTAGCGGACTTTGTTGCTACTATTATAGGTGCATTGTTTATTGCTTTTAGTATTGCACCTACTGATGAGGTAACAGTGTTAGCAGCATCAGCTACTTCTGGTTGGCTATTAATTGTTATTGCTGCTTCATTATTAATTTCTTATGGCATTGTATTTGCTTCAGAAATCACTAACTATCAACAACGCTATCAACAGCAAGGGCTATTTCAAACTCCTCAAAGCGAAACGATTATATCCTATATAATATCTCTGATTGCAGGAATGCTGATGTTGTGGTTTTTCCAAAAAGTGACTTTTAGCGATCCCTGGTTTATTTGGTTGCGCTACAGTATAATTTTGGGTTTACCAGCTAGCATCGGTGGTGCAGCAGGGCGTTTGGCAGTATGAAAAATAAACAACAGCAAAATACCTGGCGAAGATCCCCAGCCGAAAAAGTTAGCCTTGGTATTTCTTTATCAATTGTGGGTGTTATTATTGCCCTAGTTTGTTATACAAGGATACACCTTCGGATAAGGCTTGAAACCAAAATATTTAATGTTCAATGTTCAACGATCGGTCAGATTATAAACAACAGGTAATTGAGTTTTTCGATCGCAGGACAGCTTACGATCGAGAAGGGAATAGCCATCCACGTGAAGCCAAGCGGTTGTTAGAATATGTTCCTATCGAATCTGGGCAAGCTATCCTTGATCTAGCTACTGGGACTGGTTTGCTTGCCATTCCTGCTGCTCAAAAAGTAGCTCCCGATGGTTCAGTGATTGGTGTTGATATATCGTCAGGTATGTTGGCTCAAGCTAGAAAGAAGATCAAAGCTGAAGGAATAAACAATTTAGAGTTAATTGAAGCAGATGTAGAATCAGTTGAGTTGGCAGCAGAACAATTTGACATTATATTTTGCTGTTCAGCACTTGTTTATATTAGCGATCTTTCTAAAATTCTGGATAAATGCTACCATTGGCTTAAAATTGGGGGATGTTTTGCCTTTACCACACCAGATAAAACATCTAATTTGGCAGAGATTAGAATCAAAGTCTGTCGAGATTTGTTTGATATAGATTTGCCTCACATAATTCGACCTTTATGGACTCCTCAAAAGTGTCGTACTATGCTAGTACAGTCGGGTTTTAGAGATGTCGAAATTGAAAGCCATTTGTATAATAAGTCGAAGATTGACGAAAATTATGGTTCTGCGCGAATAGAACAAGAATTTTATCCCAGGGGTAATCCGTTATCCAATCTATCTGAAGCAGAAAAAGACTTGTTACAAGCTGAGTATCAAAAAGCTGTTGAACAATTGATTGCAGAAAAAGGAATATGGCAAGAATCTATTAACTTATACATTAAAGCATTTAAGTAAAAAAGAATATCAAAAAGCGATGTCTTCAACTAGCTTAGTCCTTTGGACTTGCTCCGCAACCGCGATCGCGCCACAGCTAACAGAAGATGGAGTTTGGCAAGATTCTACTACTCTCTATGTCCAAGCTTACAATAGTAATATACACTAAAAATATAGACTAAAGTCGGAGCAAATATGGAAACCGCCAAACTATTCCAAAATGGTAAAAGCCAAGCAGTTAGACTACCAAAAAAGTATCGTTTTTCTGGAGATAAAGTCTTAATTAAGCGTTTAGGTAATGCGGTGGTGCTTTTGCCTTACCAAAATTCTTGGTCAACATTGTTTGATAGTCTAGAACAATTTTCTGCCGATTTTATGCTCGAAGATCGTCAACAACCAGAATCTCAAGCAAGAGAAAATGTCTTTGAATGAAGTTTTTACTGGACACAAATATTTGCATCTATATCATTAAGCAAAAGCCGCCAAAACTATTACAAAAATTTGATACCTATCAAGTAGGCGATATTGGTATTTCTTCAATTACGGTTGCCGAACTTGAATTTGGGGTTCATAAGAGTAAATTTTTTACCAAAAATCAACAAGCGTTAAGCCAATTTTTATTACCTTTGGAGATAATGAATTTTGATCTTGCTGCTGCTAATGTGTATGGCGATATTCGAGCAACATTAGAAAAACAAGGAACACCCATAGGTTCTCTGGATACTTTAATTGCTGCTCATGCTCTTAGTTTACAAGTGACTTTGATAACCAATAACGTTAAGGTGTTTAGTTGCGTACCAAATTTAAAGCTAGATAATTGGGCAAGTTAAACTTTAAAAAGCTAGGTCTAAAACTAGCATTGCGATCGCACCTGACAATCATATTAAACAAATAACACGATGAGAAACTGGATTGAATGGGGCAGAAAACTTCAGGCTATTAGTCAAATAGGACTGCATTTTAGCGACAACCAATACGATCGCGAAAGATACGAACAAATAGGAGTTATTGCTGCCGAAATTTTAGCGTCACACACAAATTTATCGGTTACAGAATTGCTACAGCTAAATGCTGCTGAATTTGGCTATGCTACCCCTAAAGTTGATGTGCGGGGAGTTGTTTTCCAAAATGATAAGATTTTACTGGTTCGAGAAATTGCCGATGCGGGGAAGTGGACGTTACCTGGGGGATTCGCTGATATTAACGATACGCCTACTCAAGCAGTAGTGCGTGAAGTACTAGAAGAATCGGGATTTGAAACTCAAGTAACCAAACTACTGGCAGTTTACGATCGCGAACAGCAAAAACATACGCCGCCTTTTCCTTACAGCATTTATAAACTTTTTTTCCACTGTCAAATTACTGGTGGACAACCCCAAATTAACCATGAGGTTAGTGAAATTGCTTTTTTTGGCGAAAGCGAATTACCCGCAGAATTATCAGAATCTAGAGTCAAGCGATTAGGCTTCGCCTAGCCTACGGATCGCAGTTACTCAGGTTTTTTCAGTATTATCGGCAACCAAATTTAGCCACAGACTTTGATTAGAAATTTAAGTTTTGATTAGAAATTCAAGTTTTTTTTGCTCTATATATCCAAGCTTGAAATAAAATTAAAAGCTATAGGATATCGATAATATAGCAATACCCACCTGTATTAGAACACTTATTACTTGTTACTCACCCTTCGGGAGGTGCGCATTCCCAAGTCCGCGTTGCCTGGGGTTTCCCCAGGCATTTATGACGGACGTTTGCGCCTTACGTCGACGCGGGGTCGCACCTTTACTTACGAACGATTAACTAGACTTGTCCTAACCGATTAAAGTACTGCGATACCTATAGCTCCCTGCCAAGGATGAAAATAATTATATCTAATTTATTAATCAATAGGAAGCTGGAGAAATATTAGTATAATTGATCTGCTAACTAAATAGATGTTTACTGCTTAAGATATAGATTCTAGATTCATTATCAACAGCTAAAAAGTGGGAATGAACGAACAAAAGCTAGATTGGGTGAGGTTGCAAAAAGCACTGTCTGTAGAAGCGGAAAGAGGCTTTACCGATTTAATGGGCAATCAATACCGTTTTAGTGAGTTTCTTTGTCTAAGTTTAGGTAAACCACCTCATAATATTTCTGCGGGCAATAAAATGCAGTGGCACGATATTGCTCAAAAGTTTGCTGGCTATAAAAACTTAAGTTCATCTCAGAGAAAACAATTAGTTATTAGTACCCGTAATTTTCTCTATCAGCAAAAAGCGATCGCCGAAACTCCTGCTACACCACCGAAACCCAAAATACCCCGCACAACATCTTTAAATAGTCCCAAAGCCAAGACTTATTTTAATCAAGTCATTACATTAGATCAGCCTTTGAGCAGAGTAATTGATATTGGGCATAGGAGTAGTTATTTAGAACGTCTGGGTTTATATACGGTTAGAGATTTATTATTTTATTATCCCCGCGATCATCTTGATTATGCCCGTCAGGTACAAATTACTCATCTTGAGCCAGGAGAAACTGTGACGGTAATTGGTACAGTTAAAAGCTGTAGGTGCTTTACTAGTCCGAAGAATAAAAAATTAACTATCTTTGAATTGATCTTGACCGATGCCACAGGTAGATTAAAAATTAATCGCTTTTTAATGGGTGCAAGATTTAGTAATCCTGGTTCACAAGCTAGATATAGAAATCAGTATCCTGTAGGCTCGATTGTGGCAGCTTCAGGACTAGTTAAACAGAATAAATATGGTATTACTCTAGATAAGCCCGAAATCGAAGTTTTAGATGGTGCGGGGGCAAGTATTGAATCGATTAAAGTTGGTCGAGTATTGCCTGTATATGCTCTGACTGAAGGAGTACCTGCCGATACCGTTAGAAAATCAATCATTGCCGTATTACCTGCTGCGGCACAATTAGCCGATCCTTTACCCAGTGAACTGCGCAATCAATATGGCTTAGTAAAATTAAAAAAAGCGATCGCCTGTATTCATTTTCCTGAAAACCAAGAAGAACTTACCCACGCTAGACGTAGATTAGTCTTTGATGAATTTTTCTATCTCCAGTTAGGATTTTTGCAACGTCGTCAACAGCTACAACAAAATCAGTCTAGTGCTAGCTTTGCCCCTCAAGGTAAGTTAATTGAACAATTTAACCAGATATTACCCTTCAGGCTGACTAACGCCCAAGAAAGAGTAGTCAACGAAATTTTTCAAGACTTGGGTAAATCGGATACTCCGATGAATCGTTTGGTACAGGGTGATGTAGGTTCAGGAAAAACCATTGTGGCAGTGTTTGCCATCCTCGCTGCTATCCAGTCTGGTTATCAAGCGGCATTAATGGCACCAACGGAAGTATTAGCCGAACAACACTACCGCAAGTTAGTTACTTGGTTTAATCTGCTACATCTTCCTGTAGAGTTACTCACAGGTTCAACTAAAACAGCCAAACGCAGAGAAATCCATTCCCAGCTAGAAAATGGAGAATTACCCCTCTTGGTAGGCACTCACGCTTTAATTCAAGACACAGTTAACTTTCATAAGCTAGGATTAGCCGTGATCGATGAACAACATCGCTTTGGAGTTCAACAACGAGCGCGTCTTTTGAGTAAAGGTAAATCGCCTCATGTCTTAACTATGACTGCTACGCCTATTCCTCGTACTCTGGCTTTAACCCTCCACGGCGATTTAGATGTAAGTCAAATTGATGAATTACCTCCTGGTAGACAAGCGATCGATACTATGGCAAAAAAGGGTAGGGATCGCCAAAAAGTCTACGATTTAATTCGTCGAGAAGTTGCCCAAGGCAGACAGGCTTATATTATTTTCCCTTTAGTAGAAGAATCAGAAAAGCTAGATCTTAAAGCTGCAACCGAAGAACATCAACGCTTATCAGAAGTTATTTTCCCAGAGTTTAACATCGCCCTATTACATGGTCGCATGAGTTCAGCAGATAAAGATGCTGCTTTAAATTCCTTTCGGGATAACGAGTGTCAAATTATTGTTTCGACTACCGTAATTGAGGTGGGAGTAGATGTCCCCAATGCGACGGTAATGGTGATTGAAAATGCCGAGCGTTTTGGTTTATCTCAATTACACCAGTTACGAGGTAGAGTTGGCAGGGGTAGTAGTAAATCTTATTGCTTTCTAATGAGTGGTAGTAAAAATATCGAAGCCAGACAGCGTTTAGCAGTGCTAGAAGAATCTCAAGATGGTTTCTTTATTTCTGAAGCGGATATGCGGTTTCGGGGACCAGGAGCAGTTTTAGGCACTCGTCAATCAGGTTTACCTGATTTTGCCCTCGCCAGTTTAGTCGAAGACCAAGAAGTGCTTAATTTGGCAAGGCAAGCAGCAGAAAAAATTATCACTGCGGACAAATTGTTAGACAATTCACCATCTTTACAACAGGAGTTAGAAATTCGTTATCGTCGTTTGATGGGTGGCGACATCTTGAATTAAAAAAAAGATGAGGTAGAACAAAATTCATTCCTCATCCCTTACTTGACTTGTTATTTGTATTAAAAAGGTTTAGTTATAAACTTTTCCGCCACCCCAAAGGATGCCGCGAATTTCAGGCTGAATTAAGATATGTCCTGCAACTGCTTCCAAATCTTCATCAGTTAAATTACGCATTAAAGGATAAAGATCAGAACGTGTGGTGTTGGGGTGAAATTCATAAATTTCTCTTTCACCATCATAAGTTGTTGGATTTTTGAGATAATCTACGATTCCTTCAATATTGTCTCTGGCAGGGAAAGCTCCAGACAGAGCAGTTAAACCCAAGTTAACGTTAGGGTTAGTTTTTGTTGCACCAGCTTTATGGCAATAGGAACAAGTGTCAATAAATACTTTTTGTCCTTGTTTTACTTGTTTGAGGCTTAAGACTACTGTCTCTCCTTGATCGTTTAATTTTACTGTACGAATATTTTCGTCTAATTCAACCGCATTAACGCTACCAATATTAAATTGAATTACAAAAAATAAGGCGGCTACAGCAGCAAACAATAATCGCTTCAACATTGTTCTCCTCAAAAATTTTAATTTGATTGCGGTGCTATTTGTGATGCACCAGTATACATAATCTTCAGTTATTTATCTTGACAGAATACCTGGTAGTTAATGAAAACGGTAACCAATCTTATCGCTCAGGGCGAATATAGAACCTATCGGCGCTAAAATAATCTATTCTATCTATTCTTAATTAGCTTCTGAATTAGTTTTCGCAGCCAGAATTTCCATAATAATTGTCTTAGCATCTTCCAATGCCAGACAGGTGCGTTCGTTTTTATAGTTGATTTTAAAGCGATCGCATAGCTCGAATACTGTTTGTTCTTCGATTTGATATTCTGCTGCTATATCAGCAATTGATAGTTCTGCAAAGCCCATAAGCGCGGTCTATATAAATCTCATCAATGAAAACTGAATGGTAAATAAATTGTCATGCCTAAGTAAATATGTACTATACTAAAATGTTTTGCCAGCCATTATAAGCATTAATACTTAATACTTAGCACAGTCAATCTTTTCCAAGTGATCATGATAATTATCATGCCATTTAATAGACCCAAATTCTGCAAAATTTTGAGGTGATTAAAGATAGAGAGCTATTGTAGCGGTGGTAATAATAAAGAGCGTAAATCTACTACTTTACCGATAACAGCGATCGCTGGGGCTTGAAACTCTGTAGTCAATACCTGCTCAACAATAGTTTCTAAAGTTCCTACTAGCTGGGTTTGATCGGGTCTTGTGCCCCAACGAATTAAGGCAATAGGAGTATCACAGGTCATGCCTCCAGTCAATAATTGGGGAATAATTTGGGGCAGATTGTGTACCCCCATATAAATAACAATGGTTTCCGAACCTTGAGCGATCGCTTGCCAATTCACTTTGGGGCGATATTTTTCCGTTGCCTCATGTCCAGTAACAAAAGTGACAGAAGAATTATAGCTACGGTGAGTTACAGGAATTCCCGCATAGGCTGGGGCAGCAATTCCCGAGGTAATTCCTGGTATAACTTCAACATCAACCCCCGCTTGGACTAAATCTGCCATTTCTTCCCCACCCCGACCAAAGACAAAGGGGTCTCCTCCCTTAAGGCGTACCACAATAGCATTAGTTTCAGCTTTAACTCGTAACAGTTCTGTTGTCTCAGTCTGGGGTAAAGAATGACGCCCCTTACGTTTCCCTGCGTTAATTTTTTCTGCCTGAGGATTAATAATAGCTAAAATCTCTGGACTGACCAAGGCATCATAAATTACTACCTCAGCGTGTTCTAATAAAGTTTTTCCTTTAACCGTTAATAATCCAGGATCGCCAGGTCCAGCACCAACTAAATAAACCTTTCCCACGTATTTCGCTTGATTCATCATCTAAACTTCCTTAAAAATCAATTCCGCTAAAGCTTCCGTTGCTCCCAAAGGCTGACCCAGAACCAACTCTACTTGGGGGTGTTTTGCTTGTAATGCTGCTACTTCAAGCGCGATCGCTCTAGTTATTCTGCCAGGGAATAAAAAATAAGGCAAAATAGTAATCTTTTTCCTACCTGCAGCGATTTGAGCCATTACTTGTTGAGCAAGACTAGGAGAACCAGACCAGTATGCAATTATGGCATTTAGCTGAGTAGCCAAACTTTGATAATAATGATTGACTTGTGGTGAACGGCTTCCATGAACCATTAAAATACGTGTTTCTCCAGATAATTGCCTAAATTTACGAGAAAGTAACTGTACCATTCCCGAATATTTACCTAAATATGGAGATAATTCTATTGTGACTTGATTATTAATCTGTTTTATGGCAAGAGTGATTTCTAAGGGAATGTCTTCTTGAACATGAATACCAGGAGCAAGGAATAATGGTAACACTTTTATCCGCTTAAAACCTTTTTGATGTGCCCTCAGAGCAAATTTAACTAAGCTTTCATTTAAAGATAGTGGTGCTAATTCTAATGGAGCAACTTCAATTAAGGGAATTTTTGGAGAATCGAAAGCCGTAACCATTTCTGGCTGAGAAAAAGATAAATTTAGTTCTATGTAATTTTGCTGGGTTAATATATTCTTAGATTGAAATTTTGTAGTTAACAGTTGCCCCAGTTCAGAGGCTGTAGATTGAGTTCGAGGGTCTCTACTACCGTGAAATACTAACAAATAAGCCGATGATGGAATCAAAGAAATTGCCGAAAACGAGGATAAGTTAATTACAAAATTTATGTAATTATCCTAAAAATTATAGCGATTGAGACAGTTTATTCTGTAGTCAATGATATATCTTAAGGAAAGTATTAGTAAAAACACTGGCACAGTGTCAAAATAACTACAAAAAAATCAGAGTACCACCATAAAAAATAAATTTACCTAACTGAATATGTTGAGTAATAACTCTAACGGTCAAAATATAAATAATTCCAATTCAACTCAAACTACCTCACGAGACTCTTTAGATTTAAATTTAACTGAGTATTTGCTGAAAGTCAGAAGACGCTGGAAACCTGCTTTGGTAATATTCATGCTTACTGTCGGCGTCACAGGAGGTCTGAGCTTATTCGAGAAAGAGACATATCAGGCAGAAGGTAAGTTACTTTTTAGGCAAAGAAGTGCCGCATCTCTGACAGGAATTGGAGAGCAATCTAGTACTTTAGAACCAATTTTGACTAATCAAACTCCCCTTAGTACCCAAATTGAGGTATTAGGGTCTGAGCCAGTGATTCAGCAAGTAATCGACCGTCAAAAGTTAACAAATGATGAAAATGAGCCATTAAAGCCCGAAGACTTTCGAAAAAAATTAACTACCGACTTAATTGGCGGCACAGATGTAGTTCAAGTAAAGTATAGCCATCCCGATCCCAAGGTCGCTTCGGAGATAGTAAATACCTTGATGGATGTATATATTCAGGAGCAAATTAGAGGAAATCAATCTGAACCAGCTGCTGCTAGAGAATTTATTACTAAAGAATTACCTAGCGTAGAAACAAAGGTTCAGGAGGCTGAATCTAGTGTTTCAGCGTTTAGAACTGAGAATGACATTGTTGACCTAGTTGAAGAAAAAAGAGAATTAGTTACCAACTTAGGAGCATTAAACCAGCAAATATCTACTACTGGTTCTGAGTTACAGGGTACACAAGCCCAAACAGCTGCTTTGCAAAATCAACTGGGATTAAATTTACAACAGGCAGTGGCAGCAAATCAACTCGGGGCTTCTCCTGAGGTTAAAAGTATTTTAGATCAATTAACTC
>JASJDX010000166.1 GCA_030064975.1 Pleurocapsa sp. MO_192.B19 | reverse complement strand
TTCCTATCTTCAACTTCAATCCAGAAATGATACCAAGTATCTGAGGATATTTTGACATCTGTTTGAGATCTGCCCTCTACATTCCTGCCACCACTGCCTCGTCTACCCCGATGAGGTGAGATGTGAAAACGCTGATTATTGGTGCTTGCCCGCAGTCGGTAGTAGAGATTGTATTGATTTTGATCGTTGGAATCAACAGGGAAATGGCTGAAAAAGGTAATACCAATGCCAATATTCGTCCTATCCTGACCTGACTGTGTACCCCGCAACCTACCTCGGTAGACATAGTTTGTCCAATCAAGAACCCCATCAGCGTTGTAATGGCTGTGAATGTTGGTGTCTGCCGATGTAGTACCAAAGACGATGTTACCTCCATCTTCGACTGTCTGAAACAAACTGGTGTCTTCTTGGCGGCTGTTGTTACGGCGAGTATCTAGCCAGTTGACTGGGTTTTCTTCTGGGGCATAACTATTAAAGTTCTCATCAAGTAGAGTTTCGGCAAAGACGTTTAGTTGGTCAAAATATTTAGCACCCTGACCCGATGCCCAAACGCCAACTGTGCCAGCGGTGATGCGAATAGCACTGTCATCATAGGCATCAATTTGAAAGTCTTCTGGTTCTAAAGTGCCATCTTGCCAAATCTTGGCACGAATGCGGGTGCGATTTTCTTCGTCGGTTACTTCAATCCAAAAACGATACCAAGTATTTACTTGGGGATTAATCCCAGAATCAGTCTGACCTTTGACAGGTTGTACACCTTGGGGATGGCCAGTCAACTGGAATGTGGGTTGGTTGGCATCTCGTCGCAGGCTATAGTATTGGTCAATGCCTTCTGGATAACGACTCAATACCGTCAAACCAATGCCACTGCTTTCTTCAGTAAATTGTATTTTGCCGATATAGGCATAGTTAGTCCAAGCTAAAACATCTACCTGGGTAGAGTCAGGGATGTAGTGAGCGTGAATATTATCCAGTTGGGAATTAGTACCGAGGACTGATTTTTCTTGAACTGTAAAGGTTTGGAATAAATTAGTAGCATCTTGGGGAGTAAGGCGATCGCCTGTATCTATCCAACCTATTGGATCTTGCTGGGGTAAATAGGTTTTGAAGTTCTCAGAGAATAAACTACCATTAGTTTCTGACCCATTTTCAGTAATTTGAGTAACCTGCAAGTTATCAAACCAATTGGAGTCGGTTTCACCCCTTACCCACAACCCGACTGTGCCAGCAGTAATGCGAACATCGCTATCATCATAGGCAAAAGTTTCTACTGCTGCTGACTCTGAGATATCATCGGGCCAAACCTTAACGCGAATCTCAGTTCGCTCTTCTAATTGGTTGTTGGCTACTTCAATGCGGAAGCGATACCAAGTGTTCGGTGTGGGAACTGGGAATTCGGCTGTATCGGGGTTAAGAGTCAGAGGCTGAACTCCTTGAGGATGGGCAGTTAGACTAAATTGAGCTTTTCCCTCTCGCCAGAGTACCTGGAATCGATAATATTGGTCAATTTCTGCTGGATGACGACTAAAGAAGGTGACACCCAGACCACTTTCTATCTCGGTATCAGCAGGTTCTGCTACATAGAACTGACCTGTGTAGATATAGTTACTCCAAGACAAAACATCTACCCCTTCAGGAGAGTAGTGGCTATGAATATTCTCCAACTCGGCATCAGTGGATTTACCCACAAATACAAGATCTTTGCCCAGCAAGCGACCCATGTACCCCCGATCGGCTAAATCTTGAAAAGTAGAGCCTTGTCCTTCGTTTAAGGGGAAATAAGCCACTAAATCGTCTGTATTGCTCAAAGGAGCAGTGTAACGTTCTGCCTGAATCTCTTCCTCTGTTTTTCGTCTTTGCCAGAGGTGGAAATGAGTAATTTGACCCTTAAAGCAGTGGAGATGACGAGTTTCAGGTTGGCTGTATTCACCTTGAAAACGGGTAGTTTTTGCTTCAATCAGACCTCCAAGACAGCTAGTACCCACTGGACTAAGGCGGAAACCTTTTTGTTGATTCGTCAGAGTATCACTAACATGGGAACTAGTCTCAAAGTTCAGTTCGGTGTCATTAAGATAAGCTTTAAACTCGATAAAATTAAGAGCTTGAGACTCATCATTAATAATAGCTAGATGGTGCCACTGGTCTGATGCCAATTCTTCTGATACCCAGACAGTTTCTTGAATATTAATGCCCTGGTACTCGGCACACCAGGCGATCGCATAAAGACGCTGATTATAAAGATAGAGATTGACACCAGCTTCCTCATCTCCCTGAGTAAAGAGGATTTGCTGACGCTCAGACCGTAGCTTCAGTTCTTGCGGTCTAAACCAAAATTCTAGGGTAATTTGTTCGTAGTGACCCAGACCAAGATGATCTTGATGATAAATCTCAATAGTATCGCGATCGCCATCTAATTCTAATACACTGCCTGTAGTAGCAATAGGCAAGTCAGGCAGTAATTGTTCCACTGCAACCCGATCTGGTTGATAGTCGGCGGGAATGCCACCAAGATAGAGATGATTTTGATTGTAAGACAAGTCTTGAGCCAAACCTGACTCAATCTGGTTTAGTCGCCAGTAGCCAATCAGATCGGGAGCATCTACGGGCAAAACTCGATGCTGATATTGATTAAGTTGCTCTGGAGTTCGAGCCTGATTCCAGAGTCGTACTTCGTAAATCTGACCCTTAAAGTAGCGATCGCTGAAATTGCGCCCGATGTTCAAGTCATTCCCTTCAAACTCTAGTATAGGGGCAGATGAAAGAGAGTACTCCCGATCTAAAATACCATTTATATAGAAGCGAACGGCATCCTCAGCAACGGTAACGCTAACATGGGTTGGTTCTTGTAGATTGATGCTGCTTTGGCTAGTATACTCTCTCGAATTTTCTAAAGAGGCACTTTGCCAAACAAGTCTACCTGCGTTATTAACCCAAAAGATAAACTGGATTTGTTGCTCATCTTCTTTACCTTTGGCAATAATATAGTTTTCCCTGTGCTCCTCTAAGCTAATCCAAGCTTCTAGGGTAAGTTGCTCAATGGCTAAACCTGAAACATCACGACGGGCAGCTAAATATTGGTCAAAACCGTTAAATTGATAAAATTGCCTACCAATTGCTTGAGGAAAAGGTTCTAGCACCAAGTCCTCTTGCGCCCAACGAGGTTGAGTTACAAATTCTTCGCCCCCCATAATGCCGTGATTTTGATTGGGAGTTAAATCCAAAAGCTGACGAGAAGGATGCTCAACTAATGGCCAGTAAGCTACCAGGTCATTTTCATAGCCAGTTAGTCTTTGATAACGGTTGGTGGCAATTTCCAGCGCACTACGAACCTCCGACCAGATTTTCACTTCCTTAATCATTCCCTCAAAGTTAGAGTCGTTGAGATTAGCACCGATATTAACTTCTTCTGGGGTGGCAGGTGGGATAATGGCTTGAGATAAAGAAATAGTACGATCTAACTGACCATTAATGTAGAATTTGAGCTGCTGTGCTTCAACGGTAACCGCTACATGAGAAAATTGACCAGGGGATAAAGATTGCCAACTTCTGGGATATTCTGAGTTGTTATTGCCGAGAGCATCGGCATAAAATGACAACTTGCCAATCTCATTAATCCAAAATAAGAAATGAGTAGTATGATCTTGTTCTCTTCCCTGACTCAGAATCGGATTAAGACGATGTTGAGTCGGATTGACCCAAGCCTCTAGGGTAAAAGTGTCTTGCAGATTAATAAGATTGAGGCGATTATTCTCCTGACTGCTAGAATCTGCCAGAGATACCCTTACATAATCATTAATGCCATCAAATTGAAGAATTAATTCGGGGCTATAGGGTTGGGACAAAGACCGTAATGCCCAATCGAGATCGACAAAAGACCAACCTAGCTGGCGGGACAACTTAAGGAAACGATAAATCCGAGCTAGTTTGGCAGAACTAAGATTAACTAAGGTTTCTTGAGGAGGACGAGTAGGATTTTCTGGATCGCTTGCTCCTTGTTCAATCCTCAGATATCCTAGGCCATCATCAGCACTGTTAATAAAAAACAGACGGGAAAGACCTAGATTGATTTCTGGTTGATTTAAATCTTGAAAAATTAAATCATTCAGTTCTTGGCGATTTAAGCCTGTTCGTTCTAGAAATGTCTCGACATTTGCTAAAGTTTGTAGACCATCGGCAGTTAAGTCTAGATCGTAAAACCGTGAAATCTCTGCTGGGTTAGAACTTTCATCACTAATTAACTTAAATTCACTGGGGGAGAGGGAAAGAACTTCTCTGATTATTGATTGCTTTTGCTCAGAAGAATTGCTTTGAAAGACTTGATAAACTTGCTGCAAATCCAGCTTGAGCTGTTCGAGATAAACTCTAATCTCGGCTAAAGGTAAATTGAGAGGAAGATTCGCGGGAAAAACTGTTTCTTCTAGAACTTCAACTGCATCTGGCTTTTCTGCTGTGGTAACTATAGTTTCTAAAGCTGTGTTGACTATATCTATGTAGGGAATCAGAGTATTAGTGTTATCGCAGTCTAACTTTAATTGAAATAAATCTGGTCGTCGTCGATCGAGCCGACAGACTGCTGGAATATTATTGTTATTATTGTCGGTAATATTCTCCTCCACAAACCGCATTAAATCCACAAAGTAGGCAGCAGGACTAAGAACAGAACGACAAGAATTACACTCAATATAATCTAAACTGTCAAACAGACGATTGTACCCAGGAATAAGTTCTTGATGGTCTAAAAACTCTTGAGGAATATTATTAAATAAAGCATTGCGGATCAAGGGAGAGGCAGCATCCTTAATATTAGCCCAGAGAATTGCCGTTCTCTGTTGGATAATAGTTGCAGTTTTATGGGCTCGTCTTGCTTGTCGAACTCCTCCTGCAAACTCATCAGCATATTGTTGAACAAATTCATTTTCAGGTATGGCAGCGATTTTATGAATTGAATTAAGATTTGGCTGGTTTTCTCTAAATTTTTCTAATATTTCGCGATCTGTTGCATTTTTAATTACTGACATAGTTACTTTTCCTAACTTCTACTCTGGGTCTTAATTTCAGAAGCTTTGATAACCTTGAGAAACTTTAAGTATTGAACAATAGGCAATAAATGCTTTTCTATCTTCAATGTCATGAGAAGACTACATGCGGGCAAGCTCTTTGTGTTAAAAGCATTTGCGTAACGATAGTGGGGTAAACAGTTTAATAGTTTTTACTTACTTAATACTTAATTACTTTCACAATATATTTTGAGGTTTAAACCTCTCTAGATCAGTTTTGGATCACTTTTGCAGGTAGTGCATGGTCATCAACTCAGTATGTATGAAGCCTCTATCTGCCAGCAGTACTACCTTGACTGATTCTGGCAGTCTTGCTTGCGCCTGTTGAATCATTTCCTGATAATCTCTGAATGAAACATTGGCACTTTCATGTCTCATTACCCTTCACTGAAGAAAAAAGGAAATAAATTTAGAATTTGAATAGATTGGTTGTGCTAGTCTCTACCGCAATAAGTTAACTGCATGATTAGATACTTCTCTTTTGTTTGCTTAGTTACTTCTCAGATAGCAAGGTGTCTTCTCTGCAATCTTGTTAAAGTTCTTAACGAAGCTCTGAAATTTTTGGCATTGCTCAATAGACTTGTATTGAAAATAGATAATTTAGGCTTTAATTCCATTCATGGAATTAAAGCCTCAGACACTTGTGGGCAAGTTCTGAAGCAGTAGCATTAGGAAGAGAAGGAATAAAAACAGTAGCTTTGGCGACAGGATTATCGATTAAAACCATTAGAAGAGGAATTCAAGAACTACAAGTCCCCTGTTTTCAAAATACTCAAGGGATAACGTTAGATAGAGATTTTACTGCTACCAAAAGTGTGCATTTATTATCCAAGAATGGTGCTTTTAGATGACAGTTATTTTAACTGATGAAGGTAAGATTTTAGCTAATCTCCAATTCTCCAATCGCTAAAAAACCTTGATTTCCCACTACTACTGCCAAGAAAAACCAGTGCACCGCCACACAGCCCAGGGCTGAAGACGCGACTAGCGTCGCTTGCCTGCTTCGCAGGCTGTCCGAGGAAGCCTCGACGTAAGGACGGAGCAAGCAGCTAAACACAATTGTAGCGAGTGTCTTTTGCCTTGTTTTCTCTTTTGGTAAGGCATTCTAGCAAATGGATCTAGAATCGCCTCTATTTCACTTACTTAATCACTTTAAATTTAAATTACCATATTTACCCGATCATCTTGAATGAAATAGCCCTGTTCAAAGTTAGCAATAGTATTAGCAACATGAGGTAATTCCGTATCGGCGATCGAGAATTGATCTGCACCCAATACTTCTTGGTAGAAAATGATTATTTTAGAGCTTAGTTTGGGTGGTCCCAAACGGTCAAGTCTCCCAACCATGTTTCACGCCTACCCGAAGGTAAAGGGGAAAAGTTTGTTTTTATGTTCCTTTACCCTTTATCCTTTAACCCGAAGGTTCTCTTGAGGCGACCTCAAGAGCTTGCCAAAGGCAGGGCATTCCGTGCCTTTTGCCGATTATAAGAATCAATAAAGAAGCTTAAACCAGAAGCATTGGATCTGCAACTTCTCCACTTAAGACATAGTCATCAGTACCGAGAAGGAAAAGATCATCACCATAGTCGTCATCTGTAAACTCAGTAATACCATCAGGTATGATGTCTATAGCTTCTTGGACAATAATACTGACAGCGGCGGTTGTGGGGTGCAAGGGATCCCAGAACAAGAATTCATTAGGATCACCAACTAAAGTACCGCTATTAAGATCGAGAACAGCATCAGTAGTATTCGTCAAACCAAATTCATCAGGATTGGCAATAATTTCCTGAGTAATAGTATTAAAGTCAGGTTCAATAATCCTAACTTCAAACTCTGCCGCAATTACATCGAGTTTCATATCGAGTAATTGATTAAACCCATCAGTAACAGCATTAAGAATAGCCGCGCCTTCTGGTTGTCCTGATAATAGAGGAATATCTCCTAAATTGGGTAAATTAGGTACGACAAAAGTTTCTGCCCCTGCCTCTGCTAGTTCGCTAATGTGATCGGTAATATTATCGACAACGTCTTCTGGGCTGGGTACTTCTTGACCTCGACCTAGAGCATCGAGAAAATCATTAGCACCACCGTAAACATAAAATAAGTCTGTTTCTGTGGGTGTTTGGTTGGATAAATAAAGATCGACTTGTTGTCCTAGGTTAGGAATATCGATACCTTCTTCTACAGTGCCAAATAAATCAAAATTAGAAGTACCTTCTCCTGTTTGTGCCCCGCCAAAAGCGTAGTTACTACCACCTTCTAGGAAAGATTGGTTCTCTGGAAGTTCTAAGGAATCAGCGATCACATCTACTACTAAATCCCCGTTGGAAAAACGCCCTTCAAAATAGGGAGGAGAAGGAGGAAATAAGCCTTCACTAACATTAAATAAGTTACCTGTATCGGATAGACTATCCCCGAATACTACCAGGTTACTAAACGGTACTGGTTTTAAATCTGGGTTAGTTTGATAGTTATTTGACATTTGATACTCCTTGCTAATGATTAATTAATATACGTCTGATGTAAATTAAATATACGTCTGATGTGAATTGAATTTTAGCAGTCAGACAGATTGAAAGTTTGAACATCAACATGGCGATTACACATGGTGATTACATTTACCCGTGTCTGACCATCAATTTTAAACTGACGGCAAAAGAGAAAACGCCAAGTATGAGAGGTAGTTTGAGCTACACGCAATGAGAATGCCTTGTCAGTCGTCGCCGCGAAAAACGACAATCTACGCTGACGTGCTTTTGAGTAGCAAAGCCAGTAACAGTTTTATTGAGTAGTCTTTCGGGATTAAGAGCAGTATTTTGAATAAGAGTAAAAAACCTCTTCGATTCTTTGTCAGACTCAATCAATCAAACGCTTTAAATCTCTTAAGAACTGACTCGATCTTATAAATTTGTCAGAATACAAACATCTAACAAACGTCTCAAATTTATCCCCAGCAAAAGATATAAAGACCCTCTAACTTTCGTTGATACTTCTCTATGACTAAAGTCTTATTAGTAGGTGAGCGATCGCCATATCTTGATAATAGTTATCATTGATCGTAATGTAGTCAAGGTACACTACCCGAGAGATTAATATTTAGTTATTATTGATTTGTTTATTTGATATTAAAATACTTTTGTGTTCTAATCAGAGAAAATTCCAAATCCATACTCAGCTGTGAAGGGAAAAATACTAGGCTCTCGTTATAAAGTTCTTGAGTATATTGCCAAGGGGGGATTTGGCAAAACTTATCTTGCAGAAGATATTCAACTACCAGGTAAAGATCGATGTATTGTTAAACAGCTTTATCCCAGTATTGAAGAGTCAAAATTTTTAGCCGTTGCTCGGCGTTTGTTCAAGACAGAAGCTTCAACCTTACATAATGTGGGGCATCATGACCAAATTCCCGAACTTTTAGCCTACTTTGAAGAAGAAGAAAAATTTTACCTAGTACAACAATACATTGAGGGGCAAACCCTCGAAAAAGAACTAACTTCTGGTAAAGTTTGGTCAGAAGCTCAAATTATTGAATTGTTGCAAGATGGTTTAAATATTCTCGAATTTATTCATGCTAAAGGAGTGATTCATCGTGATGTTAAACCTGATAATTTGATTCGTCGCAACTCCGATGGAAAGTTGGTGCTGGTAGATTTTGGCACTGTCAAAGAAGTGCTTCAAGGGCAAACCAATATTGCTAAATTGACTGTAGCAGTGGGGACAAAGGGATATATGCCCCCCGAACAAGCCAGAGGGAAACCCCGTCCTACCAGTGACTTATATGCTTTGGGTGTCATCTGTATTCAGCTACTTACAGGAGTCGTACCTATAGATTTAGAGGAAGATGATGACGGGGAGCTTATTTGGGAATCTTTGGCTGATATTAGTCCCCAATTAGCTAACATTTTGACTAAGATGACGCGGTATCATTTTCAGGATCGTTATCAGTCTGCGGGAGAAGCACTACAAGCTTTAGCTAGCTTAACAGAAAGTAATGTTAGTAAGTCTCAATCTGTCACAGCTACTGAGCCGCCTCACTTAAATTTTCCTGAGTTAAACAACCTGTCAACAATTTCTGCCTCATCGATCTCAGAACATGAATTATCTCCCGCATCGGTACTAAATAATAGCACCTCACAAAAAGCAATTAGCGAAGCTACCGCCCAGAGGCTAGATCATAATTCTCAATTCTCAGCTGCACAAATTAATCCCATTTCTGATGTTAATCAAGAAACTAATTCTAATTCTCATCATAATGTCGGTAAATCTAAGAAGATGACTATTTTAGGTTTGGCGATCGCTTTTGGTATGATAATTTTTGGCGGCACATATTTATTTACTCAACCATCAAAACAGCAAAACCTTCCTTCAGCCCCCTATAATCCTCCTGAGTCTCCAACCGAAAAAATAGATCAAGGAGAAGGGTTTAGAAGAGATCTTTAAGTCGCTTCAAAATCGAGATTTTTTTTCACCCAGCGTTACCCAAACACAACGCATATTAATTGAAAGACGATAATAATAACTCACCGAGTGACAAGCACCCCGTGAGTAATTTGGCTTTGTTTCCTGCTTTATTGTTCATGCAGTGTTGTTTTTTTCCATCCTCTGAGACTTAAACAAATATATTGTCAACAGTTAAATCGCTAACAGCAAAGTTTTCCAAGGTCAATGAATCACTACCAAGGTCAATAAAAGTATCATGACCATTTTGGGTTGCTGCACCGAGAATTTGATTGACATCACTGGAGTAAGTACTGAAATCAAGGATATCAACACTCTCGAAGTCGGTGATTGTGTCTGCCCCAAAACCAGTGCCGAAACTAAAGATATCAGCAGCACCACCACCAGTCAAAATGTCATGGCCACCGCCACCGGCAAGAACATCGTGAGCACCACCACCAATCAAAGTATCGTTTCCTAAACCACCTGAAACTACTACTGCTTCATGAGAGTTTTGGCTAAATAGGTCGTCTCCCGCACCTAGTCGGACATGACCTTCGAGAGTTCCGTTGTTGGTTACATTAATACTGCCGACAGCACCATCAGCATCGAGGGCCAAACCATTTCCACCACTAATAGTACCGTCATTAACAATTGCACCGTTAAAGATGACATTTGGTTCAATCAAAATACCTGCTTGATTTTCCGCAGCGATCGTACCACTATTAGAAATATCTCCCGTAAAGGTAGATTCAGTTAAACCATCTCCGACAAATAAACGTAGTCCTGTTGGAGTGTTTTCTGTACCTCTACCTTGAATCAGACCTTCATTGGAAATATTGACAGATGCTTCTACATCGTCAACACCTTCTTCGATCCCATTGGCTGTGCCGACTTGAACCGAAACACCACTACCAGAGTTACCTGACCCTGCATCAATAACCCCTGAATGTTGGTTATTAATGGTAATCCCATCTCCTGTGCCATCAACGTACAGCGTGCCATTGCGTTGACTATCGGTACCAACTACCTCTCCTGTGTTGTTAAAAGTAATATGATCGCCATCTAGGTTGACAGCACGACTGCCAGAT
>JASJDX010000165.1 GCA_030064975.1 Pleurocapsa sp. MO_192.B19 | reverse complement strand
CAAGTAGATTTAGACAGTATCTTTGTCGCAGATAGCGCACTTTATAGTGAGGCTAACTTACTTTTAATTAAGCATCTACTGTGGATAACTAGAGTTCCTCTATCAATCAATCAGTTTTTGTCACTAGCTTGGAGTCCAGATGGACAAACCCTCGCCAGTAGTAGTGAGAACCAAACGGTTAAGCTTTGGGACATCCATGAAGGTAAGTATCTGAAAACTTTTACTGGACATACCAGTCAGGTGCAGTCTGTTGCTTTCAGTTCTGATGGTCAAATTCTTGCCAGCAGTAGCTCAGATGAGACGATTAAGCTTTGGGATGTCCGTACAGGTAAGTGTTTGAAAACTTTAAGATATGAACGACCCTATGAAGGGATGAACATCACGGGGGTTACGGGGTTAACGGAAGCACAGAAAGCCACGCTGAAAGCTTTGGGAGCCGTTGAGTAAGTTGGTGAGAACAGGTCGAATGGCTAAACTCTTAGTTACTCCAAAACCATGAAGTTGTTTCTTAACAGCGCCTAAAGCTTTCGGTAAGCGCGTTTTGATGAAATCTTGCCCCCTCGAAGGGTTAAGAGATCGCAGCCAGGTGTCTCAAAAGGTTCTCCTTTGTCATCGGTCCCTGTGGCTAGCACTTCAATCACGAGGCGATCGCCTGCTGCAAAGTAGTAGACAGGTCGCCATTGAATATCTGAGGCTGATTTGAACAGTTTTTCAACGGCGGCTCTGACTTCTGCAGTACCTTTATAGTGAATTCCCCACGCACGAGAAGATGGCTCAAATTCACAGTCATCAGTCATCAAATCCATAACTGCATCGACATCGTGACTGTTCCAAGTGTGTAAAAAGTTTTGTACGAAATCATCAAGTTGAACTGAAGTCATAAGAATATTCTCCTTACTAATTACAAGTGCTTATTATTCAAATCGGAATGATGGGGTGCATCATTCCCTACCATCTTGTTAAATTGTCCCTAACCTGGGATATAGGCCTAACAGCCCATATTCTGTCAGCGACTAAATAGCCCTCAGGAGTCATGTTTCCTCCTAGGCTGGATGAACCCAGTGGGGTCTGGGTACAACCTCAAGTGGCGCAAGTTTGGTCTGCTCGCGCTTATTGCGCATGATGTAGGGCGTCAAGTTCATATGCCGGTCGAGATGGTCACCTATAGCCTGTCTTAGTCGAAACATCATACGCTCATAGTCCCTTGGCTTCTGTTCATCAATGGGGCATCGATTGCCAACCTCAATCTCTTCTTCCCGCATGATTTGCCATACTAGTCGTTGGCGCTGCCGATGTTCGGGGCGGAGATGTCCCCAAACATTAGTATCTTCCATTGTGTAAGGCTTATTACAGACACTATTGAAGTGATCTCGGGAGCTAACTTCGCCAAAACGTCTGACCAAGGAAATGGCTTGAGGATGGTTGTGAGACATGTATGCAATCTGGTTCTGTTCTTCTAACATCTCGTATAGATCCCAAACGTATGCTTCATAGCGTTCGAACCGAGAACGAGACAGATTTCCCTCATCTAAAGCATCAAGAACTTCTTGCAACGCATAATAAGCAGTGGCGACTCCACCAGTTAGTCCAGGAGAGCGTAGCGGATCGACGAAGAAAGCAGCATCTCCAATGAGTAACCAACCATCACCAGTAATTTGTCGGGCATACCGGCGAAAGTTTTTGCGTACTGCATAAGGATTGTGGTTAGGATAATGATCTTTTAAGATTTCGGCACCATCAAGTAGCATTGTCAAGGTTGGTAGTTTGCATTTGTAGTGCTCGAAAGCTGCTTGTGACCCCTGGGACAAAACTCGATCGCGATCGCTGCGAAGCACGATGCCAATACTCCAGATCTGCTCGTAGGGACAGTCAAATTTCTGAGATAATTCGTCGCGGGTCAGCATGGGACTGTCTGGAGAAGCAAGATAACTCAACATCTTCATCAAGTTGTCATCTGTAGCCTTTTGCCATGAGACGATGGGGATATACCAGACCCATCCTTCTTTGAAGCAGATGTGCTGAGTATATTCATCTCGGGGGAACCCGGCAGTGTTCTGCCATCCTTGATATTCGTCGAGCCACTTAACATTCTTGAAATAGGCCCAAGCGGCACTGGCTTGAAAGGGAACATTAGCTGTGCAGTATCCACCAAAGTGACGGCCAAGAACACTGGATGGTCCAGATGCATCAACAACAAAGCACGCGTTTATCGCTGCATGTCCCCAGGGAGTCTTACATTCAAGGCGATTTGCACCAGCACTGAATACAGATTTATTGGGCTTAACTCGATGACTCCACAGTACAGATACTCCAACCCGTTTGGCGTTTGCGACTAACAAGCTGTCACAGGTGCGCCGCTCCACCTGGAATGTTTCATCAAAGGCTTCGGTGATGTACTCGGGGGCTGTCTGCAAATCGGTAGTGTTGGTATCTAAGTAGAAGAATCCCAGACCATTTTTTGTGTAGAACAAACGCTGGAGAACTTCATGACGAATACCTGTCGATCGCATGGCTCGACAAAAACCGGAGAGAGTGCTCTCGCCAATTTTATAACCGGGTGATTCAGCACCGTCTAACACAACAACATTGAGCGAAGGTCGTTCAATCTTTAGCCAGGTAGCAAACAACAGACCTTGTGGACCAGCACCGATAACGGCTACATCATAATTTATGGATTTAGAAGACACGGCTTTAACTTTTCCCAATCGACATACTGGATAGTATCGAAAAGATTGTCCGAAACACTATATACAATGCCAATTTTTTTAGATACAGTCGCAATATTAATTGACTGTGTGTTGGACTAGAAGCGATCGCTTTTAGAGTTTCTCCAACTCCGCACCTCAGGTCGATGAGTATCAATTTAGTTGTGTAGCCAAAAATCACTCGTTTACTACTAGTATAATCGATCTTGTCTAAACTTGTCGAGCTAGTATCAGAGAATGCACCTCATTCGTTTGCAGCAAGCTGGCTTGTGTATCCCAAAACTCGACCCACAAATCGCAATAATCTCGAGTAAGTTTTTCGATTTCACCGTATCTCTGAGGAGTTAAGGCTTGAATAAGTACATACCACAGATCGTTGGCATGATCATCGTCTCTAGCATCTGCTTGCAGATCTTCGTTGCTACCATGACAGGCGTAGTAACCCGAACTCACATCTATACCAACAGCCCTTGTATTTTCCCGTAGGGGCGCACTAAACAACACCACTTCTTCCTCTGCCACTGCCAACAAGCTCACTACAGAGCATAAATCGCCGTAAGCATTTTCCAAAAACTGTCTTGTTTGACTGGCAACTTTCGTTGGTACATACCTTTTTCGTTGCTGTTGGCTCACTCCCAATCGATCTAGTACCTCCTCAAACAGGGGATAATGTGCTTGAGAGGGATTGCCTAGATAATAGCCATACTTGTCTAGACCTGGTCGAAAACCAAACTCATCTAAATCATTCAGAGTAATCAGGAATCGAGCATACATCTTGCTACCAGGTGTAAGTCGCGGTTCGAGCTGACAAGTTTGATATTGTGCTATCAGCAGGGCATCTGTAAAAATCTGTACGATCGCCTGACGGTAATCAAGATGGATAGCAACCATCTGTTCTCGGTTAAAAGTTCCCCTGTTGAGAAGCTCAATGGCAGGATGGGTGGCAACCTGATGATTTTTCACCTTTTGGCTTAATTGAGCCACAAAGTCAGAGTTAGCTAACCATAAATCAGATGGAATTGAGGCTCGGATGGCTTCTTTGGCTTTTTGGCGTGGATTGTTGAAATCTAGCATAACTTTTACTTGAGAAAAAAACTTTTACAAAAACAGCGCTCGCTGAGTGACCCATTGAGAGCAGTAAAGCTTGGGTCTCATGCCCATCTCCTGCAAGATGAGAAGTTCAGTCGACAACTTAAGCTCAACAATTAGAGAAGAAAATGTTGGGTTTCCTAGCGTCAACCCAACCTACAATATCTGCGATCGCTCTAGCCAAATTGATTGCTCGCCAGAGCATAAATATAGTTGCCAATACCCAAGGAAGCCGTAGCTGCAGGCGAAGGGGCATTGAGTATGTGAATCATCTGCTTGTCCTGCTTGATATAAAAATCATCCATGAGTTGGCCATTTTTCAGTACTGCTTGCGCCCTGATACCCGCACCTGCATAGTGTACATCCGCTTGGGTAAGTTCCGGCATCATTCGCTGCAGCGCTTTGACAAATGCGGTTTTGCTCAATGAACGGTGGAACTCGCCCAATGCCGTATCCCAATACCGGTAAGCGACTTTCCAGAATCTGGGAAATTCAAGCGACTCCAGCGTATCGCGATAAGAAAAGTCAGCTTTTCGATAGCCTTCCCGTTTAAATGCGAATACGGCATTCGGTCCTGCTTCGACATCACCATTGATTCGACGCGTGAAATGTACTCCCAAAAAAGGAAACCGGGGATCGGGAACCGGATAAATCAGATTTTTCACCAAATGGCATCGATCGCGGTTAAGTTCGTAATACTCCCCACGGAACGGGATGATTTTTAGCTCGTCGACATCTATTCCACAACTTTTGGCAATCCGATCGGCCTGCAAACCACCACAATTGATCAGAAAACGGCATCGATAATCACCTCGATCGGTATTCACAATAATTTGCTGATGCTCTCGATGTCGCAATAGCCTTAAATCCCATAGAAGCATAAATTCGGGCTGAAACAGCATCCCATGCATTAGGTAGTAAAAACATTTCTCCTTCATGCAATTTATGGAAAATATCGACTTTTTCTTTCATAACTTTTTCTCTTTTATACAAAAGAATAATCTGTGTAACAGTGAACTAAATAAACGGGAGCTTTGAGAAGATGAGTGCTGTCGTCAAGTCAAAACACTGGATAGAATTTCATCTTGCCTACCTTTAGTTTGCAACTGCTGTATTCGTTTGCGCCAGGCAAGATGAGAAGTTAAGCAGACAACTTAATCGGCAACTTAGGCTTAACAGCACCTAAAACTACCAATGCTAGTTCCCAAGAACTTTTGGAGACTTAAAAAATCTGGGGAGCTAATTAAAAGGCAACTTAAGCCTCAATTGGATTTAAGATTAAAGAAACAGAGAAGCAAATATAGCAGAGCTTGTTTGTCTCAACTTCCCTATCTCACTATGCCTAACTTCCACCAGCGATCGCAGCGTAAACGGGGAGTCATTCTCTCTCCAGTTGGTTGGCAACGTCTCCAAGAGGCTCAAGCCCAATCAGAAAGGGAAGTAAATAAAAGACACCGCTACACCCTAGAAGACTTGAATGAATTAACGGGACTCAGTCCCCATACTCTTACCAAGATACGTCGGCGCAAAGCTCCTGTAGACAAGCGATCGCTGGAGGACTACTTTGATGCTTTTAATCTAACCCTCACTCCTAGTGACTACATTAAACCAACTTCAGAAAGCCAAATCCGTAGCGAACAAGTAATTCCGCTCCAACAAAACTGGGGAGAAGCTCTTGATGTGTCAATATTCTATGGTCGCACTGAGAAATTAGCCACCCTAGAAAAATGGATTCAGTTTGACCATTGCCGACTGGTGGGTATCTTCGGTATGGGGGGAATTGGCAAAACTGCTTTGGCAGTAAAAATAGCGCAACAGCTTCAAAACCAGTTTGAGTATGTTATCTGGCGAAGTTTGCGGAACGCTCCTCCCCGAGAAAACCTGTTAAAGGATCTAATCTCTTTTTTATCAGAAGGGCAGGAAACCCAAGCCGAAATCAAGTTACTCCTTCAGTGTTTGCGCTCCTCTCGCAGCCTGATAATTTTAGACAATGTGGAAACGATTTTACTTCCAGGCGAGTGCGCAGGTCAATACCGTTCTGGTTATGAAAACTATGGTGAACTGCTTCGATTAATCGGCGAAACTGCCCACTCTAGCTGCTTAATCCTCACCAGTCGCGAAAAACCTGCTGAAGTTGCTGTTCTAGAAGGAATGGAGCTATCTGTCCGCTCTTTACAATTGAAGGGTTCGCTCTCAACAGCAAAAGCTTTACTCGAAGCAAAAGGACTATCTGGTTCAGAAGCTCAAAAGCACAAGTTATGCGCTCGCTATGGTTGCAATCCTTTGGCTCTGAAGATTGTTGCTACTTCTATTCAAGATTTATTCTCTGGAGAAATTGGTGCATTTCTTGCTGAAGATGTTACTGTTTTCAACAGCATTCAAAGACTTCTTGACCAACAGTTTGACCGTCTCTTTTCTCTGGAACAGACCATTATGTATTGGTTAGCGATTAATCGCGAGTGGACAACCATTTCCGAGTTAGCTGATGACATCTTTCCTCTGGTATCTAAAGCCAACATATTAGAAGCTCTAGAATCTCTGAGCTGGCGATCGCTAATTGAGAGACAAGCTGGTAGTTACACTCAACAGCCAGTAGTCATGGAGTATGTAAGCGATCGCATAATTGACCAGGTAACCCGTGAGATTACACAGGCAAGTTCTTCCCTACTTCTGAAAAGTCCTCCTGCTTCCCTGCCTCTGTTTTATAGCCATACTTTGCTTAAAACCACCGTCAAAGACTATATTCGAGAAAGTCAAGTTAGACTGATTTTAGCCCCCATCGCCGAGCAAATTCGCACCACCTTTAAGAGAAAAAAAGCCCTTTTAGAAAAACTTCAGGAACTTTTGGAGTTTCTCAAAGCGACAATAACTCCATTATCTGGCTACGGCGGTGGCAACCTGATTAATCTCTGCCGTCATCTCCAAATTGATTTGACAGGTTATGACTTTTCTCACCTGGCCATTTGGCAAGCTTACCTTCAAGGAATGAATTTGCAGCGAGTTAATTTTGCCTATTCCGATCTAGCTAAGTCTGTTTTTACTCAAACCTTCGGCAGTATTTTAGCTGTGGCTTTCAGTCCAGATGGTCAATTTCTAGCGACAGGTGATGTAAATGGAGAGGTTCGTCTGTGGCAAGTTACGACTCATCGTTTGCTTTTGAGCTTGCAGGAACATGCTAGTCAGGTTGGCTCGCTAACGTGGAATCCCAACGGCAAAGCCCTAGCTAGTAGTAGTACCGATGGTACGGTCAAGCTTTGGGATATCCGTGAAGGTAAGTGCCTTAAAACTTTTTCAGGAGCTAGTAACTGGGTATTATCGGTAGCGTGGAGTCCTGACGGAAAAACTTTAGCTAGTGGTGGTGATGACCAAACAGTAAGGCTCTGGGATATTCATGAAGGTAGATGTTTTCACACCTTTTCAGGTCATACCAATTGTGTATTATCTGTGGCGTGGAGTCCTGACGGAAAAACTTTAGCCAGTGGCAGTAGCGATCGCACAGTGAAGCTTTGGGACGCTAATAGCGGTAAATGTCTTAACACCTTCTCAGGTCATACCAATTGGGTTAGATCGGTGATGTGGAGTCCTGACGGACAAACTATAGCTAGTGGCAGTGACGATCAAACAGTAAAGCTCTGGGATGTCCGTAAAGGTAAGTGCCTAAAAACCCTGTCAGGGCATAGTAAATGGGTCTTATCTGTTGCTTGGAGTCACGATGGGCAAACCCTCGCTAGTGGCTCTCATGACCAAACAGTAAAGCTTTGGAGTCCTAGTACTGGTCAATGTCTCCAAACCTTACACGGGCATATCAAATGGGTCTGGTCAGTGGCATGGAGTCCAAAAGAGCAAATATTAGCTAGTGGCAGTGAAGATCGAACGGTGAAGCTTTGGGATAGGGATGAGGGTATGTGCCTCAATACCTTGCAGGGTTATACTAATTGGATAACCTCAGTAGCATGGAATCCGACTGGACAAATTCTTGCCAGCAGTAGTACCGACCAAACAGTAAGACTGTGGGATGTCCGTGAAGGTAAATGGCTTAACACCCTATCAGGACATAGTAACTGGGTCTTGTCTGTTGCTTGGAGTTCGGATCACTCAACCCTAGCCAGTGCTTCTTATGACCAAACAGTAAAGCTTTGGAATCCTCATAATGATAAGTGTTTGAAAAATTTGCTCGGACATACCAGTCAGGTTTGGTCAGTGGCATGGAGTCCCAAGGAGCCAATATTAGCTAGTGGCAGTAGCGATCGCACCGTCAGGCTCTGGAATTCTAGCAGCGGTCAATGTCTTAAAACCTTGCAGGGTCATAACAATTCGGTTAGGTCAGTGGCATGGAGTCCCGATGGACAAATCCTCGCCAGTGGTTCTTACGATCGCACCGTCAGACTTTGGAATTCTAGCAGCGGTCAATGTCTCCAAACCTTGCCAGGTCACAGCAATTGGGTCAGATCGGTGGCATGGAGTCCCGATGGACAAATTCTCGCCAGTGGTTCTTACGATCGCACCGTCAGGCTTTGGAATTCTAACAGTGGTCAATGTCTCCAAACCTTGCAGGGACAATCGAGTCAGGTTTGGTCAGTAGCCTTTAGTCCTGACGGACAAACCTTAGCTAGTGGCAATGAGGATCGAACAATAAAACTATGGGATGTTAAACAAGGTAAGTGCTTCAAAACCTTGCAGGGACAATCCAGTCAGGTTTGGTCGATAGCCTTTAATCCCGACGGACAAACTTTAGCCAGTAGTAGTGCCGATGGGACGATTAAACTTTGGGATGTCAACACTGGTGAGTGCCTGAAAACTTTGAGAGTCCCTCGGCCCTACGAAGGGATGAATATTACAGAAGCTAGTGGTTTGACAGAGTCTCAAATAGCTAATTTGAAAGCATTGGGCGCAAGAGAAGCTCTTGCGCCAATAATGCCCGAAAATATTTTCACAAACTAGAGTTAGATATTGTGCTAACTTTCAAACAAAAAATCGAGTTGTCGATCAACTGATCTTACATAACTGGAATCGTTGAGTAGTTCAGCAGAAATTCTATTTGCTTCAATGGCAGCTTGAACAACATCTTCTCCCTTGACTTGTCCACGGGCGATCGCCTTTTTGAAAGCCATGTGACTGGGAATAGTTGGTAAAAGTATAGTCAAATATAGACAGACTGAATTCCATTTCAGAAATCCCCTTCACTTTTACTTTGAGAGATTAATTCTCCTGGGGTGAACTACGCACCTCTCTATCCCATAGCGGGTAAACGCATTTGGGAATGCTTTTCGTAAAATGTTGTAGGAACCTATCACATCAGATTGGCAAAGAAATCCTTTGTCTGTTCGATATAAACCTCGCTTAATTCTTGTCCCCGAAAAGATAGGCTTTTCGGTTATTTGTCCATACACTGGAAGAGGATCTAAATTCAAAAAATTAGAAGCTGAGGTATAAGATTCTTCCTGAAGAATTACCTTGATTCCTACTAATTGACATTTGTAAGTAATCATGTCAATTAATCGAGAATGTGGCAGAGTCACAAATTTTTGATTATTGACTCTCCCTAAGTTCACCTCTTGTTTCCAACCTTCATTATTACCAATGACTAAAGTAGTAATTTGTTGACCAACTAAGAGATTAACTAGATAACGACTAGCCTTATGAAGATAATCATCTATCTTCTGATTTCGACAACGGGTTAAACGACGAATTCTTGGGGAACTTTTACGATTGCCTTTTAACAGAGATTGCAACTTAGCTCGACGTTGGTTATAAAATTGATTCAGGCTTTTTAACGGTCTGCCATTAATCAACAAAGGAGTAAAATCTGGTTGATTTGAAGTTACAGCCATCAAATTATCTACACCTAAATCTATCGCACCTATCTTTTCGTTTGGCTTGAAGAACTGTTCAGTTTCCTCATAAATTACCTCAATAACATAACAATCACATTTAGGGACAATTCTGACTTCTGCTATGCGCTCTGCTACCTTAGTAGGAAAGGATAGGGAAGTCCCCGATAGTTTGACTAATCCTTGTTTCCGTGCCACCTTGCTTATGGCTTGAATCGTATAAACTAAAAGATTTCGTCCCTTCTTTGCATCTTTATAACCAGGGATTTTTGGTCTTCCCAGAAATTTATCAAAATTAGTTTTAAATTCAGATAAAGCCTCAAAAAATGATTTCCAGTTACGGTCTAATCCTCTTAAAACTTGCTGTGAAACTTTAGCAGGTAAAGCTTTATATTGCTCTGTCTCTTTCATCTTTGAAGCCATCTGATTATAAGTTAAATAGCCATGACCATAAATGAAGTTTTGACGGATTATATAATTAGCTGAATTATAAAGATTTTTAGACTGCCAAGATAAATTATCTATCTCAGTCCAAAATGGATGTCCTTGCTTGATAATGTGTCTTTCTGCTAGGAACATTATTGTCCGTTAGATTTTAACTCAGCTATGATCTTTTCCGTCTTTCTTTTTGACCTTCTCAATCCGTAAATTCGAGAACAAAAAGAGGTAATGATGGCTATTAAATCTTCCATTAACTCATCTTGCTTATCCTCACTTTGATTAACAATCTCAACTTTTTTATCTAGTTCTTTTAACAAGATTTTTAGATAATTAGTGCCAAATCTGGCTAAACGGTCTTTGTGTTCAACAATTAAAACATTATAGTTTGGGTCAACTAGAATCTTTGCCAATTGTTGCCGATTATCGTTTAAACCACTGCCTATTTCTTTGACAACTTTATAGATTTTGTAGCCTCTAGCAATAGCATAATCTTTTAATCGTTCAGCTTGCCGATCTAAGTTATCTTTATTTTCGGCAC